>JAHEYX010000009.1 GCA_023251415.1 Chitinophagales bacterium | reverse complement strand
GCCAAAGCCGCCAAAACCACCACTATCTCCGCCGCCGCCCCAGCCACCAAAATCGCCACCACGGCTTCTTCCACTGTTCAATAACGAAGCTAAGAAAAGGGTATTTGCAACATCGCTAAAACCGCCACGGTGAATAGAAGTACCGCCGCCATTATTGCTGCGCATGATGAAAACTAATATCAAAATAACGATTATTACTAAAAGCCATATTGGCGTACGTTTTCCTCGAAGATTGCGGACGGTGGTTTCTTTGTATTCGCCTTTCGAAAGCGCGATAATGCTATTCACTCCATTTTGAATACCCTGATAGTAGTCTTTATTTTTAAATTGAGGCTTTACTTCGTTGTTTATGATTAATTGGAGTTTACCGTCGGGCAAGGCGCCTTCCATACCATAGCCGGTAGTTATATAAAGCTTTCTTTCATTAACTGCAATTAGAAATAATACTCCGGTGTTATTTTTTTTACCCCCGATACCCCATTCACGTAAAAGTCCTACTGCATATTCCCCAATTTCATAGCCATTTAAATCATTCAGTGTAACCACAGCGATTTGTATGCCCGTGGAGTCAGAAAAGGCAACCAATTGTCGTTCTAAGGATACAAGTTCTTCATCATTTAAAATATTGCTGAAGTCATTGACCAAACGAGGCGGATTGGGCTGCGCCGGAAACTCCATTTTAGCTTGTAAGGAGGCTGTAAATAACAAGCTGGCGATTAAAAAGAGCACTAGTTTTTTCATACACATATTAGGATCTAACGACCGTTCAATTTCTTAGCTATTAACGCATTACAACATCATTAGGCAGCTCATTTCGGTCAGATGACTGATGCGGGAAATATTTTTGTAATTCTGTGCCTACCATTTGAACGGCATGACAAATTCCGTCAATTGTTTTTCCATCGGCTAAATAATCAAACATCTCTAGCTTAACGGTTTCCCAAAATTCATTCTTTACATAATGATGAATGCCACTGTCGCCGGCTACAGCAAACTGTTTTTCTTCCATTGCCAAATAAATCAACACCCCATTTCGAAGGGCTGTTTTATGCATTTTTAATTTCTCAAAATGCTGTGCAGCTCGATCTAATACATCATAACCATCCGTCGATTTTTCAACTAAAACCCTAATTTCACCTGAAGTGCCGGATTCTGCTTGTTCGATGGTGCTTTTGATGAGTGTTAATTCAGCATCAGTAAAGTACTTTTTTTTGCGAAAGAAAGAAAACATGGTGTATTATTTAAAGGCATCTTTGCCAATCTTAGGAGCTTTTTCAGCGCCTTGTTCAGCTTCGAAATATCCTTTTTCATGAAATCCCATCATACCTGAGAAAATCACATTTGGAAAAGTTTTAATGGTAGAATTATACGTTTGAACCGCATTATTAAAATCCATACGTGCAGTTGCCACGCGATTTTCAGTTCCGGACAACTCGGCTTGTAACATCGTAAACTGCTCACTCGCACGTAATTGTGGGTATTGTTCACTAACCACCATTAAGCGGCCAAGAGCTTGACTTAACTGTCCTTGCGATTGTTGAAATGCTTTAATTTTTTCGGGAGATAAATCCTCGGCATTAACCGTAATTTTAGTTGCATTCGCACGCGCTTCAATTACATCGGTCAAGGTTTTTTGTTCGAAATCGGCGTACCCTTTTACGGTATTCACCAAATTACCGATTAAATCGTTACGGCGTTGGTATTGATTTTCTACTTGTGCCCAACTACTTTTTGCAGCTTGTTCTTGTTTTACCATTCCATTATATCCGCAACCGCCTAACAAAAGTAGTAAAGCGATAATACCTCCAATGATGATAAGATTTTTGTTCATTTTTTTAGCTTGTTTAATTTAAAAGTTGAAATTAATAAAAATTATTGATTTTACTGCTTGAATCAATAGCAGTGCCATAGCAAATGACTGCCGTAAAAGATGACAAAGTGTCAATATTGCAATAGTAACTAGCACTTTAGCGCTAAATTAAGTTAAAATGGCTTGCAGCATGAGCTTAGGAAGGCTGTATTATTAATCACGATTTTTTGCGAATAGTAGCTTGGGTTAAGTAAAACTGCCCTATTTTTGTTTAACAAAAAAGGCGATTCACCTATGAAACTTGAACAAGCCATCAAATCAAAAGCAATTACAAACAGTAAAGAACGAGCCATCTTAAATATATTCTTTACGAACAATTGGTTGCAAGCAAACATGCAAGCCTACTTTAAAAAGTATGATTTAACAATACAACAATATAATGCCTTACGCATCATACGCGGACAGTTGCCCCAGCCGGCAACGGTTGCTATTATTAAAGAGCGCATGATGGATAAAATGAGCGATGCCTCACGGATTACTGATCGATTAGAAAAACTTGGTTTTGTGACGCGCGTAGTTTGTAAAGATGATAAGCGACGCGTTCACATTCATCTCACACAAAAAGGCGTAGAACTAATGAACAAAATGGATCAAACAATTGTTGAAACACAAGATTTGATGAAGAAGTTAAATGAAGAAGAGTTAGCATCATTAAATATTATTTTAGATAAAATTCGTTTCTAACAATAAATTCAAGCTATTTTTACACGCTTAATTAAGCCAATTATATGGAATCCACTACAGTATTACCTATCGATTTATACACCGAATCTACACCGAACCCAGAAACATTAAAATTTGTGGTTAATCGCATGTTGCTCAGTGAAAAAAGCGTTGATTATCAAACCATCGATGCTGCACGCAACTCGCCATTAGCTATGGATTTGTTTGGGTTTCCGTTTGTTAAAGGTGTTTTTATAATGAATAATTTTGTGACCATCACCAAACATCCGGAGTGTTTGTGGGAGGATATTATTCCTTCTTTAAAAGCTTTTATAAAAAAATATGTGCAAGATGGTCGAGTTATTTTAACTTCATTTGATGAAACACCTCCACCTCCAACCGGAGATGAAGGCGCCATTATCAATAAGATTAAAGAAGTTCTTGAAAATTACGTTAAACCGGCTGTTGAAATGGACGGAGGTGCCATACAATTTAAATCCTATGATGATGGGGTTGTAAATGTGTTATTGCAAGGAAGTTGCAGCGGCTGCCCAAGTAGTACCATTACGTTAAAATCAGGTATCGAGAATTTGATGAAACGTATGATTCCGGAAGTTAAGGAAGTGGTTGCTGATGCCGTTTAATTAAAACGCCTGCATATCTACCAAACGCTTGTATAATCCTGATTCCATGTTCATGAGTTGATCATGGGTGCCTTTTTCGATTATACTACCTTTTTGCAATACCCAAATTTCATCGGCATGTTGAATTGTGCTCAATCGATGCGCAATTACAATAGAAGTTCGGTTTTGCATTAACTTATACAATGCTTCTTGTACCAACTTTTCACTTTCTGTATCTAAAGCAGAAGTAGCTTCATCCAAAATTAAAATTGGTGGATTTTTCATAACAGCGCGTGCAATTGTTAATCGTTGACGCTGTCCACCACTTAATTTACTGCCACGTTCACCAATATTGGTTTGATAACCATTTTCCAATTGAGCAATGAACTCGTGAGCGTTTGCCACTTTAGCTGCAGCAATAACATCTTCTTCTTTGGCGTCGCGCATACCAAAGGCAATATTGTTAAAAATGGTATCATTAAACAAAATGGCTTCTTGCGAAACGATTCCCATGTGTTTGCGCAAATCAAATAATTTAAGGTCTTTTATATTAATGCCATCAATGCAAATTTCACCTGATTTAACATCCCAAAAGCGTGGTAATAAGTCAACAAAGGTTGATTTACCTGAGCCGCTTGGGCCCACCAGTGCTATTACTTTCCCTTTTTTTATTGTAACATTAATGTCATTCAACACCTTTTCATCTTGATAAGCAAACGAAACATTTTTATATTCAATGTGGTGTTGAAACTCGTTTAATGCTTTGGGGGTTTGTGATTCAACGATAACTTCATCGGCATCCAAAATTTCATTCACACGATCTAGTGCTGCCAATCCTTTTTGTATATTAAAATAAGAATAGGATATTGATTTCATGGGGCTAATCAACTGCGAGAAAAACAACATGTAGGCAATAAAACCGGAGGCACTCAAGTTGGTTTGGTGTTCGAGTACAATCTTTCCACCAAGGTATAAAACGGCTGCAACGGCTGTTATTCCAAGGAATTCGCTCATTGGAGAGGACAGGTCACGTAAACGAATGATTCGATTATTGATGCGAAACATCTCGTGATTAACGCGTACAAATCGCATGCGTTGAAACCACTCCCCGTTGAAAGCTTTTACAATACGAATACCAGACAATGACTCTTCGATAAAGGACAGCAAATAACCGTAATGTGATAATCCGTTTTTACCTTGACGTTTAAGTGGCTTACCAACTGAAGTAATAATAAAGCCGCTTATTGGTAAAATAATAAATGCAATAATGGTTAATTTAGGGCTGTTGTAAATCATCCAACCCAAGTAAATAAAGACTTCCAAGGGGTCTTTAATCATGTTTTCCAACAAGTTTATGATGCCGGTATCTACTTCATTTAAGTCATTAGTGATTCGTGAAATTAAATCGCCTTTGCGTTCGTTTGAAAAGTAGGATAGTGGTAAACGCAGAATTTTTTTATACATATCATTACGCAAATCGCGAATGATGCCGTTTCTAACGGGTGCCAAAAAATAAATTGCCAACCAACGAAATAAATTTTTTAAGAAGAATACAATGATAACCAAAATACAAACCATTCCTAAAGTAGTCACTTCACCATATTGCGCGATGGCTTGGCTCATGAAATAATTGAATCCGTCAACCCAACTGCTTACGCCATAATTCATGTCCGGTTTTTGCGTAACCTTTGGGGTTAGCCCGAATAAAATATTCAGAAAAGGTATGATCATGGTTAAAGAAAATACCGAGAAAATAATGGATAATATATTACACAGAATATTGAGCCAAGTATTGGTAAAATAAGGCTTCAGGTAACTGATTAATTGGGCAAGTCTTTTCATAGAATGATTACAAGATACAAAAATTAAAGATAAAGGAGGAAAGGCTTGCTGCGGTTAATGTGCTTTTACAAAAGGGTTGGTGCGTTTTTCCTGTCCGATGGTTGTTGTTGGGCCGTGTCCACTAAACACCGTAGTATCATCCGGCAGGGTATACAATTCATTCCGTATGCTTTGCTCCAATGTTTCAAAGCTGCCACCGGGCAAATCAGTTCGGCCAATACTGCCTTGAAATAATACATCACCACTTATTAACCATTTCGATTCTGCTTGATAAAAGCTTATACTTCCGGGCGAATGACCGGGTGTAAATCGAATTTCAAAAGTGTAGTTGCCAAGCTTTAATTTATCGGCTTGTGTAATATATTCAGGGGTACTTGTTATTGGCGGGCAATGAACGCCAAAACGTTGCCCAACCTCAGGTGCCGCTAATAAAACCGGCAGTTCAGCAGGGTGAATTTTAAAGGGTACGGCTAAGTTTTCAACTAGATAATTTACCCCAAAAACATGGTCAATATGGCAATGTGTATTCACTATAGCCATTACTTGCAACTGGTTGGATTGAATATAATTTAAAAGATCAGCTTGTTCTTGTGTGTTATAACAACCCGGATCAATAACAAAGCATTCCTTTTGTTCATTATAGATTAAATAGGTGTTCTCTTGAAAAGGATTGCAAATAAATTGTTCAATTCGTAGCATAGTATTGCATTGTAGGCTGCAAAAGTAAATTTCTTTTTGCCTTTACACTTAAAAAAAGCGAACTTTGCAAAATAATTAGCAATTTATGAAACGTGTTTTATCCCTTTTATTTTTTGCCTCTCTTTTTCATGTAGCTATTGCTCAGCAACCTGCTGGCGGTAAATCACATCGAAAAGGGAATGCAGCAAAAACAGATCAAACTAATCATAAGACGCAACAGCAGGTGGATGAAACGTTTCGGTCTTCTGACAAGGAAGCAAGAGAAATGCGAAAAATGAAAAGGCGTATGCGGCATCGTGCACGTCAACGCAGCAAACGACATCACCGTTAACTACCGAATGTCGAATTGATCTAAACGGCCTAAACCTTCCCTAATAATAGTGACCGGAAACGTTGTACAATCGATAACTGAGGAAGGTACATTGCCTCCGGAGCCTCCATCAATAACCAAATCGGCCAAATGACCTTTTTGTTCATGAATAAGGTCCGGATCAGTAAAATAATCAATTATTTCATCGTCTTCATGAATCGAGGATGAAAAAATAGGATTGCCTAATTCAGCAATTAAGGCTTGGCAAATTTTATTATCCGGAATACGCACCCCCATTGTTTTCTTTTTGTTCTTAAACAGCTTCGGAACTTCTTTTCCGGCTTGAAGAATAAACGTGTATGGTCCGGGAATCAGATTTTTAATGATGTGAAAAATACGATTATCAATTTGTAAGGCGTAATCGGTAAGCTGGCTTATCGAACTGCACATCATGGTTAAATTGTGCTTTTCGGGGTTGATGCCCTTTTGGCGACAAATTTTTTCTATGGCCTCTTTATTCATAATGTCACAAGCTAATCCATAAACGGTATCGGTAGGATAGATAACAATTCCGCCATTTCGAAGTAAATCGGCTACTTGTTTGATTTTTCGTTTATCAGGATTATCGGGATGTATAGCTAAAATCATAACTAATGTGCTAAATGCAACTGCAAGTTACAAAATATCCTCTTTAATTAAGCGATAATATAGGTTTAAAGCCCTATAAAATCATTGCAGATTCAAAATAATCTGTAATTTTATCTGTTCAGAAAAAAATAAACTCCCTAACGTGAGAAAATCGGCTGTAGTAGCTTTTTATCGGTTGCTTTGTTTAGCAGTACTGTTTTGTTGGCAGTACACTAGTATTATGGCACAAAGTACACAAGAGTTGTTTGGCAAAAACCGTGTACAATACAAGCAAATGAGTTGGTTTTATTATGAATCGGCCAATTTCACAACTTATTATAGTACCGGAGGAAGTCCATTGGCACGTTTTGTTGTTCAATCAGCCGAAAAGGATTTGGAAGAAATTAAGCAAGTGTTGGAATACGCATACAGCGGCAAGATGGAAATATTGGTGTTTGGTGATTTATCCGATTTTAATCAAAGTAACGTTGGTTATGAACAAGGAGAAGAGTCGTACAATATCGGTGGGGTAACTAAAGTAATCGGCAATAAAATATTCGTCTATTTTGACGGGGACCATGCGCATTTAAATATTCAAATCAGACAGGGAATTGCCAAAATATTAATGGACAATATTTTGTTTGGTTCAACCATACAAGAAGTAGTTCAAAATGCAGTGTTGTTGAACCTTCCGGATTGGTATGTGGATGGTTTGGTAGCTTATATTGCTGCTCCATGGAGTACTAGCGACGACAATCGCTTACGTGATTTGTTCAATAATGAAAGCATTAAAAGCTTTAGTGATTTAAAGGCGCTCGATGCTACTTTTACCGGCTTATCGTTTTGGAATTTTGTACATGAAAAATTTGATGCCGGTACTATAGCCAATTTGCTTTACATAACACGCATCAACAGGAGTATGGAGTCCGGATTTTTGTTTGTATTGGGAAAAGGAGTTAATGAATCTTACAACGAGTGGTTTCAATTTTATAAAGAGCGGTATGCGGCAGAGCTAAAAAACCGCAAACGACCTGCCGACAAGTATTTGGTAGCTACAAATACATCAAAAAAATACAATCTTTCGGCTGCTAAAATTTCTGCCGACGGCAAATACATTGCCTATTCAACAAATGAGTTAGGTCAAATACGTGTAGTAGTTCAAGAACTAGAAAAAAGGGGCAAACGTATTTTAAAGTTAGGTTTGAAAAACACCTTGTTACCGGTTGATGCACAAAACCCTGTATTTACGTGGGATTACAGCGGCAAAGTGTTGTATGTGTTTTATATAAAACGTAAAGTAAATTATTGCTTGACTTATCAAACGGATACTAAAAAGAAGCAGACCATACGCATGGAGGCGTTCAATAAAATTATTGAAGCATCATGGGGGCCTGATAAGAGTACGTTATTGTTGACCGCCATCAAATCGGCATATTCTGATATTTATTTATTTAATCCACAGAGTGGTAAAACCACGGCTATTACTGATGATTTATGGGATGATAAGCAAGCGCATGTGGTAAGTTTAAATGGCAAACGCGGAGTTGTATTTGCCAGTAATCGGCAGAAAGATTCATTACGTAAACAAACGCAAGACACCACGTTGCAAGTAAAAGCTTACGATGTGTTTTTCTACAACCTAAACTCGAAATCTCTAACTCGCATCTACGCTACTCCATTGTTTGAAGAATCGTTGCCAATGCAATACAACAGGCAATTGCTATGTTTTATCAGCAATGCCAATGGGATTCACAATCGCTATTATGCTTTATTGGATAGTGTTTATAAAAGAACTGATACACTTGTTTATTTTAAAGACAGTGTGGTTACCAATCCACGTTACACGAATCGGGATTCATTAAAAACTGTTCCGAATAGTTTAGTTGACTCTATTCACTTACAAGCCATTTATAAGGATACCTTTCAGTTATATCCGGCTACTAATTATGCCTATAATATCGATTACCAAGAGATAGCACCAAAAGGCAAATTTGTTTTGGAGAGCTTGTTTGAAAATGGACGTCGTGTCTATTATCGAATTCCGGTTAAGGATTCAGTGGTATTAAAAGAGAAAATGGTTTTAAATAATTCGACATTTCGTAAGCGCTCATTAAAGCCCGAGGATAAACAAAAAGTTGAATTAATTACCAATGAAAATACAGCACCTGACATTGCTCCATTGCCAAGCGACAGTACATTACACAACAAAACATTTCGGGCTGTTTTTCAAAGTGAATTTGTGATGCCATGGGATACCAATGCTTTTTATTTAAAAGATACCGTAACGCGATTTGTTAAAGAACCGGTATTTAAGCAAACACGCGTAATTCCTTATCGTGCAAAAATGTACACCACCGAAATTTACAGTAAGTTAGATAAAGGCACCTTGTTTAATCACATCTATCAACCGTTTAACGGTACGCCAAGTTATGATGTGCCGCCAATATCCATGTGGACCGGTATTGATGTAAAAGATATTTTAGAGGATCACGTAATTTCCGGAGCCTTTAATATACCATCGAATATCGGCTCTTTAGCGCTTTACTTGCGCTATTCGAACTACAAAAAGCGTTTGGATAAACAATTTACTTATTATCGTAATTCCCAATCCAACATCAATATTTTGAGTAATTTATTGGGGTTAAATGATAACAGTTATAAAGTACGTTATAAAACAAATTATTTTGAAGGGAAGTACACTTATCCTATTGATGAGTTTAGGCACTTTTCGGCATATACGGCCGCACGCATTGACCGCTATGATTTATTGTCGTCGGATGTGGCTTCCTTGCAAACCGACAAATACCAAGAAGATTGGGGTATTGGTCGATTGGAGTATATACACGATAATACCCGTAAAATTGGTTTAAATATTTTAAACGGCACGCGCTACAAAGTTTTTGGCGAATACCAACGCCTGTTTACGACCAAAGGTTATTATTTTGGTTTTGTTGGTCTTGATTTCAGGCATTATACTAAAGTTTATCGTTCGATGATTTGGGCTAATCGATTAGCGATGAGTTCTTCGTTTGGAACGGCTAAGATGTTGTATTATTTAGGTGGGGTAGATGCTTGGTGGTCGTTGAGTAACAATAAATTTAACACCGCTAATCCGGTAAATAATCCGAGTGCTTATGGTTTTCAATCGTTGGCAACCAATTTACGCGGATTCCGATACAATGCGCGCAATGGCAGTAATTACTTTGTCATCAACAGTGAATTGCGTATTCCGGTATTTGCCATACTTAGCAAGAACCCAATCCGGAGTGAGTTTTTTAAGAATTTTCAGTTTATTCCATTTGCAGATATTGGAAGTGCATGGGTAGGTCCATCGCCATTAAGCGACAAGGCGCGTTTATCCTTTACCGATGTAATTGTTAAAGAACCGGTTACTATAGAAGTCAACTATTTTAGAAATCCAATCATTTCCGGTTATGGGTTTGGATTTAGAACGCTATTGTTTGGTTATTTCTTGCGTTTAGATTATGCTTGGGGAGTAGACAATGGACAGGTTCAAAGTCGGGTAACTTACTTATCGGCTACAACCGACTTCTAACCTTAATTAATTTATTATTTGCTGCCGCCTACTTTGTTTTCCTTTAAGTACGCTTCAATAGCAGAAGACATAGAAGGGAGTGTAGGTTGAGGTGCTGGCAGATGCAATTCAAAGCCGGAATCTTTCACAGCTAAACAAGTGGCGGGGCCAAATGCACCAAACTTAATGGCCTTTTGTTTAAATTTAGGGAAGTTTTTCGATAAAGCTTCGATACCGGAAGGGCTAAAGAATACCATCATATCATATTCATCTACCTTAATATCTTTAATTACGCACGGTACATTGCGGTAGAATAATGTTTCGAGGTAATTAAATTTTTGTGCTTGCAAAAAGTTAGCAATTTCAACGTTTGGTGATTCGCCACGCGGCAATAAATAGCGCTCGCCTTCTTTGTGCTTTGCAATAATAGACAAAAGATCTTTGGTTGTACCATCGCCGTAAAACACTTTACGTTTACGGTATTGTATAAATTTTTGAAGGTATAAACCGATAGACTCTGTAGTACAAAAATACTTTGTTTCACTGCTCATCATCATTTTCAATTCCGAACTTAATCTAAAGAAGTTATCGATGGAGTTGCGACTCGTAAAGATGATAGCAGAAAAGTCATGCAAACTGATGCGATATCTTCTGAATTCTTTGGCAGTGATGCCTTGAATTTCGAAGAACGGGCGAAAGTCAATGTTGAGTTTGTAACGACGCGCGATATCAAAATAGGGCGATTTGTCATTCTCAGGTTTAGGCTGGGTAATCAAAATCTTTTTAATCTTAGCTCCATCTAAGCCATAAAAAACGGGCTTTGGAGGTACCGGGGGTAATTTTTTAGAACTCCGAGTTGATTTTGTTGGTGATTTTGATGTGGCAGCAACCGGGCGTTTAATAGCTTTTTTCTTAGTTTCAGTAGGCACAGTTACAAGTGGTTTTAAGGTGAAATAAAACGATTATCGATTTAGAAACAGGTCAATAACTTTAATTGTAATCAAAACAGGGGCAATTTCAACGCTGCAAATATAGATAATAAAATGCAAAACATTACTAAAGAGATAACTACCTACTATACGCCAACTTAAAACATAGCGATAAAGTATCATAAATCCAAGTAAGCCAATTAAGGTATACCAAGCCAAATGCCGCATGGGCTCAAGCGAATAGGCGATAATCAACAAGGCCGGTAATAGTAAAACGCCAACAACCTGAGCTATCATAAAATCCATTAACACTATTGTTTTTACCTCGCCTTTGGGGGCAAAAAGCATAATACTTAGCCGGTACAACATCACTTTACAAGTAAAAAAGGCGCCAATTCCGAGCGTAATCAAGGGCAAAAACCAAATGTCTTTATGACTAAATGCAGGGCTGCCTTGTTTGAAGTACATTAACCCAAAGAGTCCGGCTGCTACATAAAAATTAGCCATGAGTAAAATGGCGGGCAATGAAAATTGTACATCTTGTTGACGAAGCGTTTGCAAGGCGTTTTGCAAATTCAAGAATGATCGAAAAATGTCGTTCATGAATTTAGTGAAAAATGTTTTCACTAAAACCACTAATACGATAAGGGCAATCAATAAGTAGAACAACCAGTTTACCACAGGAATCGGCCTTTTCATTAACAGCTCAACTTTACTTTCATAAGGAACCACAAAAGTTGAGTTTCTTAAATCATATCGCTTCAAACGCAAACTGTCGTAGTAAACGCCGGAGTAGTTGCTGCGATTAATGCTGTCTTCGAAAGCCGAGAGCGGCATGAGCCAATCGTTAAGAATTCCGTTACTGGTGTCAATAAGGGGTGTAATGGTTGGATGGTAGTTGGTTCTTCGCAAACTGTCAACGCCGGCAGCATGCACTTTTGAAAGCACAGCAAGCAGGAGCAGTAGAAAAGCTAAAAACCGGCCAATTCTCATTTAGCAAACCTTCATTTTGTTAACTCTGTTTTGGTGACGCCCACCTTCAAATGCCGTACTGAAGAATGTTTCAACCATTTGCAACGCATCTTGAGGAGTAATAAAACGGGCCGGTAAGCAAATGATATTGGCATCATTATGTTGACGTGCCAGTGAAGCAATTTCATTTCGCCAACATACGGCAGCGCGTATACCTTGGTGATGATTAGCCGTAATAGCTACGCCTTGTGCGGAACCGCAAATTAAAATACCTTTTTCAAATGTTTTGTCTTCGATGCTTACGGCTAAAGGATGAACAACATCCGGATAATCCATTGAAGTCGTATCATGTGTTCCAAAATCCTTGAACAGCCAGCCTTTATTGCTTAATTCGGTTATTAAAAATGTTTTCAATTCGTAGCCGGCATGGTCTGCAGCGATTGGTATAATTTGCATGAATGTTTATTTTGATGCAAAATTATAATTGTATTTTGTTTTAACCGCTTTCCTTTGTCAATTTATTACACAGCCTTCAAGTTGTGATTATGATTTGCATAAATCAGCTAATGCCTTTTCGCTTGTATCATACGTAAATTCAAAGCCTTCTTGCAATAAACGGGTGGGCAGTACTCCTTGTCCTTTGAGGATAAGCTCCGGTTCAATACCTAAAATAGGAGCCCCTAATCGTATTAAAAAAGCAGGCGCCGGAATACCGAAAGGCATGTGCATAGCTTTTCGTAATGTTGCCATGAATTGTGCATTCGATAAAGGTTCCGGTGCGGTAAGGTGATAAACACCGGATTGTTCTTTTTGATGCATTAAAAATGAAATTGCGCTACAAACATCGGCTATATGAATCCAGCTAAAGAGTTGCTTTCCGCTACCTTGTTTACCGCCTTGACCAAGTTTTACTAAGGTGTGCAATTTTTTAAATGCCCCTCCTTCATTTGCTAAAACCACTCCAAAACGTGCTACAAGTTTTGTTGTTGCCGGTGTAATCAATGCGTTAAATTCATTTTCCCATTTTTCACATACTTGCCCAATAAAATCAGTGTTTCGCTCCACGTCATTTTCGTTCCACAAGCGGTGTTCATCAGCAGGGAAAATGCCAACGGCAGAGGCATTGATCCACATTTTAGGGGGTGTAGCAGTTTGTTGTATCGCTTTTCCTAAGGCGTTTGTAGGTTGAATTCTTGAATGGAGTATGGCCGCTTTATTTTCTGGAGTAAAATTGCAATTAATGCTTCGCCCACATAAATTCAACACCAAATCGGCCCCTTCCAATTCGCTTGTCCAGGTAGCACTGTTTACTCCGTCCCATTTGACCAAACGTGCAAAGGGAGGTGGGGTTGTTGGGTTACGTGTTAATAATACCACATCGGCACCCAAGTAATTAAAGTACTTTGCAACAGCTGTTCCGATTAAACCTTGCCCGCCGGCGATAATTGTTTTCATGTTTTTTGATTATAAAATTACAAACAGGAATGCAGGTAAATTGTTTCCTTTGCTTACAAAATGTTAAGTATACATGCGATTACTCTTACAACGCGTTACACAAGCGGAGGTTCGAATCAACGGACAAGTCAAGTCGTCGATAGCGAATGGGTTATTGGTTTTAGTTGGCATTGAAACCTCCGATACAAGAGCCGATGCCGAATGGTTAAGCAATAAAATAGTTCAACTGCGTATTTTTAGTGATGATGCCGGTTTAATGAATAAATCGTTATTGGATTGCAATGGTGAATTGTTAGTTGTAAGTCAGTTTACATTACATGCCGCAACGAAAAAAGGAAATCGCCCCTCTTTTATTAAGGCTGCTCGTCCGGAGCAAGCTATTCCTTTGTATGAACAATTTGTTGCATTATTGGAGCAAGCCCTAGGTAAACCCGTTGCTACCGGCACTTTTGGCGCCGATATGCAGGTGTCGTTAACCAATGATGGTCCGGTTACAATTTGGATGGATTCAAAGGAGAAGGAATAGTCTTATTCTACACAAGAAGCGTTATCATTTAAGCTTTTTCTGTTTTGAATTTTTATCTTTGCCGTTTAACTACAAAAAATGATTGCATTAAATTTAATTCGAAACGAAAAAGAGCGTGTTCTACAAGGGCTTCAAAAAAAACACTTTACAGCTATCCATTTGGTGGACGAAATACTGACTTTAGATGAAGTGCGTAAAACCACTCAAAAACAAATGGATGATTTATTGGCTCAACAAAATGTTGCTGCCAAACAAATCGGAGGGCTAATGAAAGAAGGGAAGAAAGCAGAAGCCGAGGCAATAAAGTTACAAGTGGCAGAATGGAAGGCTTCGACAGAAACTTTAAAAACGGAATTAGCTCAAACCGAGCAAAAACAATTTGATTTGTTGGTGTTATTGCCAAATATACCCAGTCAATTGGTACCAAACGGACGCACTCCGGAAGATAATGAAGTGATTTATACAGTGCCGGAATTGCCGACACTTAGTTCAACTGCAAAGCCACATTGGGAGTTAACAGAACAATACGGATTAATTGATTTTGAATTAGGCGTAAAATTAACTGGGGCCGGATTTCCGGTTTATACCAACAAAGGGGCTCGTTTACAACGTGGTTTAATTAATTTCTTTTTAGACCGTGCAACAGCTGCCGGTTATGTTGAAATGATGCCGCCATTACTCGTTAATGCTGATTCAGGCTTTGGAACAGGGCAATTACCGGATAAAGAGGGTCAGATGTACCATGCTACTGTTGATGATTTTTATTTGATTCCGACAGCAGAAGTGCCTTTAACGAATATTTACCGTGATGTAATTTTAAAGGAAGAACAGTTTCCAATAAAAATGTGTGGTTATACGCCTTGTTTCAGACGTGAGGCGGGTAGTTATGGAAAGGATGTACGTGGGCTTAATCGATTGCATCAGTTTGACAAGGTTGAAATTGTTCAATTTGAGCATCCGGATAAGAGCTACAATACTCTAGAAACGATGGTGAAGCATGTAGAAGGTTTGTTAAAAGAATTAGAATTGCCCTATCGTATTTTAAGATTGTGCGGAGGGGATATGAGTTTCGCATCTGCATTAACTTATGATTTTGAAGTGTGGAGCGCCGCTCAGCAACGTTGGTTAGAAGTAAGCAGTACCAGTAATTTTGAAAGCTTTCAAACCAACCGTATGAAAACGCGTTTTAAAGACAGCAGCGGAAAAATGCAATTGGCGCACACGTTAAATGGTAGTGCCTTAGCCTTACCGCGTATAGTTGCGGCATTGTTAGAGAACAATCAAACAGCATCCGGAATTCGTTTACCTAAAGCCATTCATTCTTTTGTTGGCATGGAAATCATTAATTAATCAAGTTATTGCGAAATGGAGAATTTATTGGAAAAGATAAAAGAGACCGTCGATTTTATTAATCAAAAAACCAACGGCTTTAAACCTGAATTTGGAATTATTTTAGGTACCGGCTTGGGTGGTTTGGTTAGCGAAATAGAAATTGCCTATTCCCTTTCCTATGCCGACATTCCGAACTTTCCCATATCAACAGTAGAAAGCCACAGCGGAAAACTCTTATTTGGAACTATTGCTGATAAAGCAGTAGTAGCCATGAGCGGGCGTTTCCATTATTACGAAGGCTACACGATGAAGCAAGTAACTTTTCCGGTTCGTGTAATGAAATTTTTAGGAGTTCAAACTTTACTCATCAGTAATGCTTCAGGAGGAATTAATCCGGTACAAGAAATTGGCGATTTGATGATATTAAATGATCATATTAATTTATTGCCGGAACATCCTTTACGCGGAAAAAATGAAGATTCGCTCGGGCCTCGTTTTCCAGATATGAGTGCAGTTTACGATAAAGCTTTAATCACAAAAGGAATGGCTATTGCGCAAGCCAATGGTATTCGTTGTCATCAAGGCGTGTATATAAGTATAACCGGCCCTTGTTTAGAAACACCTGCCGAATATCGCTACTTACGAATTATTGGAGGAGATGTGGTAGGGATGAGTACTGTTCCGGAAGCAATTGTTGCACATCACATGCAATTGCCTGTTTTCGCAATTTCTGTAATTACTGACTTAGGAACAGCTGAGCATCCGGTAGCTGTTTCATTGGATGATGTGCTTAAAGCAGCAAAAATTGCCGAGCCAAAAATGACGTTGATAATAAAGCAATTAATTGCCGAAGCTTAAAATTGCACCAAATATCCAAAGTGAATTTTAGCTGATCGCCATTGAATTGCTGAATGGTCACGTGCGCCATAGGCATAATTTAATTCAAAAATACCCGCTTTTGTTTCGAATGCAAGACCTGCTCCAAAACCATACGGGTGGTCGGTTACCTGTTGTGCATAGGTGTAAAATTCAGTGTAAGCGTAATCAGTAAACAAATAAGCAAAAGAGTTTGTTCCAAGCAGATAATGTAGTTCTGCAGTTTGTATACTATACGCTGTAGCCGGAATTACCAATTCGTCGAAGCCGCGTAAAGCTTTAAATCCGCCGATGCGATCGGCTTCGTTAGCAAAAAACTTTGCACCTGCTTTTTTTGAAGCATTCCATTCTAATTTTAATACCCACCGTTTATAAATCGGTTTGTACCAGGTAAGCTTGCAACGCACTTGTCCGATGGCTTTTTTGCGTGCAATCGAATCATACAACGTACTAAAATTGAATGTAGAATCTTGACGGTCCTTTAATTGAATTACCGTTGAATTAGGAGCAACTGTTCGTACACCACCGTTAAAATTAATATTTATTTGAAAGCCTTTGCTTGGATTAAAATGGTCGTCCAAACGTTGTTTCCGTAATTCCAGTCCTAACAAGCGATTGGCCGCATCAATTTGAGCAGGCAATTGATGCGTTAAGCGGATTCGATTGGTGTCGATATAAATGACTTGAGTACTTGTGTTTTTTAAGTATAAGCGAATGTAATCATTGCCTTTAAACAATTGTCGTACACCGACTTGAAAACCGATATCAATATAGGTAGAGTCGTATTTGTTGATGTCAAGTAACGCATCTGTACCAAATGGAAAATTAAACAAATAAGGGTGTAAATAATCGATGTGTAATTGCTTGGTTTGATTTGGATATAGTTTAAAATTGAGGTTTAATTCATTGGCAGAATTTTGCATGTTTTCTAAATGCATATCCCCTTCACCACTCACTAAAAATGAGCTTTTAGTGGTTGAAGTGTTTGAATTAGAAGGAAGCAAACCCAAAAGAAAATTAAATCGATTAGCCGGTTTTGGCAATAAATACAATTGCAATAAGGCATGTTGTTGAAGAAAAACGATTTGTGGGCTTTGTGCAACAGTAATAAAATTTATACCGTTTAACAGTGGTTCGATACGTCGCATTGCCGATTCGTCATACAGCATATCCGGCTTTAGTCCTAAATAGTGGTACAAGTAGGTGGGGTGTACTACCCGTTTACCTTTTTGAATGATACTGTCTAAGCGTACCTGTTCATTTTTTTCAAAATGTAATTTGGCGGTTAAGCTATCTGCTGTTATCAGTAAACTGTCTAGGCCTATGGTAGCAAAGGGATAGCCATTGTTTTCGGCATAGGTAAGCACTTGTTCTTTCCATTTGCTGAATTTTACGGGCGCTATTCGAGTGCCGCTTACCGGCAAGGCCTTTATTCCGGCAGCGCGCAACCAAATTTTATCGTTTTCAGAGCAGCTTATTTTTGCCCATTTAAACGGTTGGCCGGTTTGCATATACACATTAAGCAAATCGGACGAGACCCATCGTTGTGAATCGATTGAAGCACAGAGAAAGCCTTTTTCTTGCCATGCGTTCACTTCCTTTTTAAGTAAAATTGAAAGTGTATTTAGGTTTTGAAATGATTTTTGTGTTTGACTGGTTAGGCTGGTGGAGTCTGTTAAATACTGTTTGCAACTTAAATTGACTTTGCCATTAGTTTGCGCATAATTGATTGTTACTGCAAACAATTGAATAACAATTAAAAAAGGGATGATTCGTAGGTGCAGCATAAAAGTAAGCAGGCAAGTAAAGTCGAAGCGCGTGTATTGAACAAAATTAGTTGAAAAGTTGATTTGTCCTATTTTAAATCCTTTCCGCAATTAAATTGGTAAAAGCTCTAAGTGAAAAATGTTGTTGATTGTTTTCAATAATTATATTTGAAGAAAAAAACAAACATGAATATAACGTACTATGGGCATTCTTGCTTTGAATTAACGGTGAACAATAAGCGCTTATTGTTTGACCCGTTTATTACACCAAATCCGGCTGCTGCAAACATATCATTAGCGGATTTAAAGCCCGATTATATTTTGGTCTCTCACGCCCATTATGATCATGTGGCCGACTTGGTTGCGGTGGCCAAATCTTCCAATGCACAGGTGATTTGTAGTTATGAAATAATGAGCTGGTTAGTTAATCAAGGGGTTTCGAATTGTTTTGCAATGAATATTGGAGGAAATTTTCAATTCGATTTTGGAACAGTACGTATGGTAGCGGCTAATCATTCCAGCAGTTTTCCGGATGGGAGTTATGGGGGAATAGCTGCCGGTTTTTTATTGACCAGCAATGAAGGAAATGTTTACTACAGTGGAGATACGGCGCTTACCCATGACATGCAATTGATACCGCATTATGCCCCGGAATTGGCTTTGGCATTACTTCCTATTGGAAACTGCTTTACTATGGATGTTAAAGATGCTGCGATTGCTGCACGTTGGGTTAATGCTAAAAAAGTTATCGGGTTACATTTCGACACATTTCCTCCTATTAAAATAAATCACGAAGAGGCATTAAACATTTTTAAAGAAGCCGGCAAACATTTGGTTTTATTGGGTATTGGAGAAGCTTATTCCCTTTGATTTTTTTTGCTGAATTGGAAATTGTTTTTAACTTACAGAGCTAAACCACTACCATTTACCGAAAACCTTAAATTATCTATATATGAAATTAAAACTGTCGCTCTTTTTTGTAGCTATCACCATATCCTTGTCGATGTGTGTGGGTTACTTGTTTTCAAATGGCAATGCATCACCACCTCCGGCCCAAATGACCAATGCTCCGGGTGAAGGTAATTGCACCAGTTGCCACTCCGGTACATTAAACAGTGGTGGTGGAAGTGCTGTGCTTGTGGTTAATGGTGGAGCAACTACCTATACAGCCGGTGGCGCTGCCATTCCTGTTACCATTACCGTTGCGGATGCCGCGCAAACACGTTTTGGTTTTGAAGTAACAGCTCTAGATGCTTCCAATAATGCTGCCGGTACGTTTACTGCATTAGTAGGTACATCCATAACCTCAGCAGGTGGACGTAATTATGTTTACCATTCTGTTGGTGTTACTAATGCTGCACATACCAATACTTGGACCTTTAACTGGACTCCACCAGCAACTGCAGTAGGAAATATTACTTTCTATGCTGTTGGTAATGCTGCTAATGGAAATTCCAATAACTCAGGAGATCATATTTATACTACTACCACTACACTAACACCTCCTAGCGGTGCTCCTGTTGCTTCTTACACGCATACTTTCAGTAATGGACTTAATGCAACAACAGTTTGTTCGGGAGATACCGTAACTTTTACCAATACATCTACCGGTACTAATGGTACTACGACTTATGCATGGGATGTTGATTTTTCAAACAATGGAGGAGGAACTATTGTTGGTTTAGGCGGGCATCAAGTTTCTGCTCCTGGTCCAATTAAAGCCATTTACACAAACACAGGAACTACTCCTGTAGTTTACATAACTGGCTTAATCGTTTCTAATGGCATGATTCCAACCTTTGGAGTGAATGCTGATAGTCAAAGTCACTTGATTGTTGTTTATCCGAAAGCTCCGGCACCGCTACTTTCAGCAACTATGCATTCTTATTCGTATTGCATGAACGAAATTGATACTTTAACCATAACAAATCCGGCATTAGGTGTTACTTACACCATGAATTTTGGTTTAGCTACTCAAATTGGAACCGGAGGGGTTAACGGCCCTTATTATATTCAGTTACCGAATATCAACGGTATGGTCCCAATATCCTGTACTGCAGCTTATCCGCTCAATACTTGTACTTCGACTGCCAATTTAACGCCCGGAATTTATGCTCAAACCTGTATAACAACCGCCAACTTCTTTACACCAAAAGTTGGTCCGGGTCCCGGTAGTCCGGTGCCTTCTTCCTATTGTAATGGTACAGCCTATTATTATACCGATAGTTCATATAGTGCTATTCCAATAATCAGTTACAATTGGAATTTTGGAGTAGGTTCAGTTCCTCCGTATCCAGTTCCTGCTATTGCTTCCGGACCCGGTCCACATGGCGTTACCTATCCGTTAGGGGGGATTTATTTGGTTAAAGAAACTTTAGTAGATATAATCGGACAAGTTGCTGTTGACTCACATTATGTAACCATATTAAGTTGTGGTGTTACTCCTTTAACTTCTTCTATTAATATTAGTGGCGCAACCACACATTGCATAGGTAAAGTTGATTCTTTAGCCGATGTTTCCTTTGGTGGTACTGCTACTATTAATTCTTGGAATTGGGATTATGGTGATGCAACGCCGCATGGAACAGGGCCTATCGCTTATCACAATTATGCAAATCCAGGCACTTATCAATGTACCCTTATTGTAGGTAATGGGGTCGCTTTTGATACATCTAGCATTACAATTATTGTGGTCGGACATCCAACGCCTAATGTAGCCAATAATGATACGATATGTGCAGGATCATCATTGCCAATTGGCGGTGCCGTTACTGCAGGTTATACGTACAGTTGGTTTCCTTCAACAGCGTTAAGTCCAAACAACAGCTCGCCCAACCCTACGGCTTCCCCTACAGTTACTACAACTTATTATGAAACAGTTGTTGAACCATTAGCCGGCTGTACCGCTACCGATTCTATTAAAGTAACGGTTAGTGGCGTACCAAGTTTAGCGATAACTTCCAGTGCAACTACTTCCTGTTACAATGCAGCAATAACGTTAACTTGTAACCCTGCCAATGCCGGTACCTATACTTGGAATTTTTCAGGTGCCACTGTAATTAGCGGAAGTGGTGGAGGTCCTTATCAAGTAAGTTGGCCTGCTGCAGGAACACAAACAGTAAGTGCTAGTGTTATTGATAATTTCGGATGTACTGCCAGTTCAAATAACGTT
>JAHEYX010000240.1 GCA_023251415.1 Chitinophagales bacterium | reverse complement strand
GATACTACTGATGTACCTCCTAAAGCAACAGCATTACCAAAACATACGGTTTGATCTAAACCGGCATGTGCTGATAATCCGGTATAAACATTCACAAATACATTTGCGGAGGCTGTGCAATTGTTTAAATCGGTTACCGTTAAAGTATAAGTCAAATCATTAGTTGGGGTAGTGATTACACTTGCAGTAGTTGTTCCGGATAAAAAGGTCGAAGGGCTCCAAACATAGGTAAATCCGGCAACACTTGCTCCACCGAGTATATTTCCGGTTGAAGGACAAGTATTAATAGTATCGTTTGCGCCTACATTTACAACCGGTAATTGATTAACAGTAACCACGGTAGTGGCCGTAGAGGTACAGTTTAATGCACTGGTTGTTAAAGTATAGGTAGTAGTAACACTGGGGTTAGCTGCAGGATTAGCGATGTTAGTTGCACTTAATCCGGTGCTTGGGGCCCAACTATACGAATACAAAACTTGAGCTGCTCCACCTAAATTGGCTATCGCACCATTACATATGGTTTGTGAAGGTCCGGCATTCGCTGTGATCATACCTAAATTATTGATTGCTATTTGGTCAAATGCCGAACAGCCATTTGGCGCCGTTGCTACAACCGTATAAACGGTATTTGATAATGGCGTTGCTACCGGATTGGAAATAGAAGCATTCGATAAACCTGCAGACGGGTTCCAACTGTACGTATAGGCTACTTGTGAAGCTCCACCAATTTGTACACTGGCATTATTACAAACAAGTGTATCACGTCCGGCATTAACAGTAGCAGCGCTCAATACAGTAACTACTACCGAACTTGTTGTTATACAACCACTTTCAGTTACCGTAACGGTATAAGTAGTGGTAATGCCCGGAGAGGCTAAAGGCGCAGAAGTAGAAGTGCTGGATAATCCGGTGGCCGGCAACCAGGCATAGGTAGCACCGGCTGTTGGGGAAGTACCTAATTGTACCCCTGGTATGCTATTCGCACAATAGTTTTTATTTGAACCGGCATCTGCGATAACACCATTAACTTGAACTGTTTTAACAACAGAATACGGAATGCTATTATTGTCTACCACCGTTAAAGTGATTGATTTTAAACCCGGTGTAGAATAACTGATAGTTGGTGGTACTTGACCATTAAATGAAGCCACGGATGCACCTGCACCAAACGACCAAAACCAACTGGTCATTCCGGTACCGGTTGATGCATCTTGTAAAGTGATGCTAGAGCCTAAACAAACGGTTGTATTGGAAAGTAAAAAATCGGCAGTTATGCTATTTTTTGAATTAAAGCTTGCCGAATTTGCTAAGGTAGGCAAGGTCATAAAAGAGAGCAGTAACAAACTAATCGAAAACAGTTTGGTATAGAATGTACTGTTTTCCATATGTAATTTGTATTTCATCATTAATTGGGGATTTTGTATCGTGGACAAATATACAGCTATATTTTAGATTCTATAATACATTGTTGTTTTACGAATTTATTACTATTTTGCACTGTTAGTTAATTTAATAAATATAGTAAAATAAACTAAATCAATGCTCTTTTGTATAAATTTATCGTGTTCTCTAAACCCAGATACAGGGCGTCACAAATTAAGGCATGCCCTATAGAAACTTCTAATAAGCCCGGAATATGTTGCTTAAAGGCGGCTAAATTGCTCAAATTCAAATCGTGACCTGCATTTAACCCTATCCCATTTTGTTGTGCGCTAATGCCACAGGCAACATAAGGTGTTATTAGTGCTTCAAATGGTTGATGTTCAAAATTTTTAGCATAATCGCCAGTATACAATTCTACTCGATCTGCTCCTATTGTTGCAGCTAATGCCACTTGTTCCGGGTCAGGATCAATAAATAACGAAACTCGAATGCCGGCTTTTTGCAAAGTAGCAATAATCGGTTTTAACAATGCCGCATTGCTTTTGATGTACCAGCCATGGTCAGAAGTTAGTACTTCCGGGGAGTCCGGAACTAATGTGCATTGTTCGGGTTTTACTTGCAATACCAAATTGATAAAATCTTGTTGCGGAAAACCCTCAATATTGAATTCCGTTTTGACAATGGGCTTCAAATCAAGCACATCTTGGTAGCGAATATGACGCTCGTCCGGACGCGGGTGTACAGTAATCCCTTCTGCACCAAATCGTTCACAATCCTGTGCAACTTGCAATAAATCAGGCAAATTACCTCCTCGTGCATTTCGCAAGGTGGCTACTTTATTAATATTAACCGATAAACGCGTCGAATTATTCATGTCCATCATTTGAGTTGGTGAAGTTAAGCCTCAAGTCACTACTCAAGTTACAATTGCATCAAATTATTAATAGGATAGCTTATTTGATTGTCGCTTTTTGTAAACAGCAATAAAACCTTCCTATTATTTTAACCTTAGGTTTTCCGTTTTACCAAAAAATGCACTTATGTTTGCCTTTATTAATTTAGATACGGATTATGAATAAGGTTTTGAAAATTATAGCCTTGTTGTTAGGCATACTGTCCATCAACAAGCAAAGTTTTTCGCAAGCAACATACAGTCGTCAAATTACCGATGTTGGAAATATTCAACTTTCCTTTACCAATGCAGGAACCATCGGCGATCCCTCTATGGCCGGAAGCAGCAGTAAGCCTTCTATGCAATATCCTAAAAACAGTGGTATCGAACATTTGTTTGAAGGCGGTTTATGGATTGGAGCAAAGGTCAACGGACAAACAGCTGTAAGCACTTCCTCTATCGACGCTGCCAGCGGTTATACCACAGGTGCTTCAGGTTTTGAATTTACAGCCCCTTTAGGAACCAGCATCTCACAACGCTCTTCCTTATCAGCCAACAGCTATTTCTCCTCCTCCGCCATTTCACACCAAGATTTATTAATCGACTTTACTGATAAAAACACCATTGTTCCGGGAACAACCACACCTATATCCGGTCATTTGATTCCACTAGGTGCCGATGTGCATCTGGAAACTTATGCTTGGAATTATGGCTATGCCGACTATTTCGTGATTCTTAATTATAAAATAACCAACAACTCTGCGAATACTTGGGATTCTGTTTTTACCGGTATCTGGACCGATTTGGTAGTGCGTAATGTTAATGTCACTACAGCATCAGGTACTTCTTTCTTTAATAAAGGGGCTTGCGGTTGGTTAGATACTTTAAAAACTGCTTATGCCTATGATTATAACGGCGATCCCGGTTATACCAATTCCTATGGCGCATTAACCTATTTAGGGGCCACTTATCGTAACACTTTTATACACCCGGATAATACTGCCCTTGTAACAGCAGCCGGTTTTCCTGCTCCTGAAGTGAATCTTAACTTTTGGCGCTATAAAGACTTAGGCCCTGCACCGCCTTATATTAGCGGATTTCCGGACGATGATTTAAAACGCTACAGCCGTTTACAAACCGGTGTCAATCCACCACTAACCAATATCTTTTTAAATAGTCCTGATAATCGTACTGAATTGCTTTCTGCCGGACCCTTCGTACAAGTATTACCCGGCGAGTCTTTTACGTTTACAGTAGCTTTAGTGTGTGGTAAACAAGCAGGTCCTTCAGCTCCCAATACCATTGACGATTATACCAACCGCAATACCCTTACAAATAATGTGAGCTGGGCTATTCGAACATTTAAAGGGGAAGATGAAAACAATAATGGAATTTTAGATAGTGGTGAAGATTTAGATGGTGATGGTATATTGGATCGTTATATATTGCCTTCTCCACCAAGTGATCCGAAAGTAAAAATCATTCCCGGAAAAAATAAAATTGATATTTATTGGGATGAAAGTGCTGAAGCCAGCATCGATCCAATCTCTAAAAAGAAAGATTTTGAAGGATATAAATTATACAGAAGCAATATTAATAAAGGAAGTGATGGTAATACGGATGGAGCTGCATATAACTTGATTGCGCAATGGGACAAAGCTGCCGATAGTGTTGGATACAATAATGGATTTGATAAAGTTAGAATCGCACCGGTTCATTTTGATGGTGATGCAACCGATTATGTTTACCACTACGAAATGAATGGTTTATTAGATGGTTGGAAATACGAAATTGTACTGACGGCTTTTGATGAAGGAGATAAGAATTTTGGTTTAGATCAATTGGAATCTTCTTTTATTGTAAACACCTTCACTGTTTTTCCGGGTACAGCGGCTGCTGCTGAAGATACTCTGGAAATTGGGGTGTACCCGAATCCATTTACGATAAGCGCTGCTTGGGATGGAGGAACAGCAACTACCCATAAATTATACTTTTACAATTTACCTGCACAGAGTCTGGTCACCATTTATACCGCTTCAGGGGATGTAGTGGCTAGTTTTGAACACCAAGCAGATACTTATCAAGCAACAGATATTGATTGGTATAAAGTGCTTGGAGGTACTGCTGCTACGCGTGTTTTACCCGGTGGAGAACACGCCTATGACTTACTCACCACTACACGTCAAACCATAACCGCCGGATTATATTACTTCAGCGTAAAAAATTTAGCCACAGGCAAAATCAAACGTGGACAATTTGCTGTAATCCGCTAATTTTTTAACGAAGACTTTGCTCATTGCAAATTTAAGTGAAATAACAATTAAGCTATTGAAACCACTCCGAAATACACTTCGTTTATCAAATTCGGATTAGTTCAATAAAAATTGTTTCTTTACGCCCTCAAAAAAGAAAACACCAATGGACTACCCAATTGAAATTAATGCTGTAAGCCAAAGCCGTCTTGGAGTAAAGGCTTTAGAAAATTTGGTTTTCGGCAAACTCTTTACCGACCACATGTTTATTGCAGATTATATCGATGGAAAATGGCAAAATTGCCGTATCGAACCGTATGGTACTATTCCTACGGCTCCTTCTATCTATACCATGCACTACGGACAAGGCATTTTTGAAGGCTTAAAAGCTGTTCGTAATGCTGCCGGAGAACCCATGCTGTTTCGTCCAATCGATAACTTGAAACGCTTAAACTACTCTGCGCATCGTATGGCCTTACCCGAATTGCCGCAAGAAATTTTCATGAACGGTTTAACAACTTTAATGAAAATGGATAAAAATTGGGTGCCTACAGAAGAGGGTAGTGCCTTATACATTCGCCCTTTTATGTTTGCAGCTGATGCACTGATCGGAATCAAACCAACCGAAAAATTTCGGTTTATGATTATTTGTTCTCCGGTAAGTAAATATTATGCACAACCCGTTAAAATATTGGTTGCTGATAAA
>JAHEYX010000239.1 GCA_023251415.1 Chitinophagales bacterium | reverse complement strand
TCATGATAAATAGCTTCCTGATCTACATGACCGTGTGTTGCTGAATGTGACATATTTTCTTTATTCGTTAGTAATTATTTGACTTAGAAAAAATTTTATAATGCTGCAGTTTTTTTAACCTCCGGTTTCTTTTCCTCAGCGGCCGGCTCAGCTGCTACAGGAGCGGCTGTTGGAGCAGCAGGGGCAATCGTTTCAACATAAGGTTTTTGTTCTGAAATCCATTTATCAAAATCAGCTTGTGTTTCCACTTTAACTGCCATTTTCATAGCGTAGTGACTTTGACCGCAAATTTGAGCACAAGCCAATTCATAATTGAATTTTGGATTGTTAGTAATCTTACGCATTTCTTCTGTAGTGTATTTTGGAGTAAACCAAAACGTTGTTGGAATACCAGGAACAGCGTCAATTTTTACGCGGAAATGAGGTAAGTCAAAATTGTGCATTACGTCTCTTGAACGAACAATTATTTTTGTTGCTTTCCCTACTACAAAATGCAATTCAGTTGGAATTATATCGTCGCTGTTTGCTTTATCATTCAAATCCATTCCAAGAATATTGTTATCTGTAATTGCGGTAAAATCACGTTTACCTAATTTTCCATCTTTACCGGGATAGCGAGCAATCCAGTTGAATTGTTTTCCGGTTACTTCAATCACCATCGCGTCAGCAGGGGCATCTTTGGTAATTTTTAACCAATAAAATAATCCGGTAACTACTAATCCGGCCATGAAAATCGCAGGAATGATAGTCCAAATCAATTCTAATTTATGGTTTTCAGGATAAAAGAAAGCCTTACGGTTTTTGTTTTCACGATATTTATAAACGAAAATAAATAAAGTAATTTGAGTTAAAACGAACACTATACCAGTAACCACAAGTGTCATATTGAAGATATTATCAATCCAAACACCATGCACTGAAGCAGATTCCGGTAAAAAATGAGGCATGAAATGGATTACAGACCAAGTAATACCTATGAAGAATAGCACCATAAAGCCAAGGAAAATCATTCCTATTACATTATTAGTATCTTGACGTGCTTGATCAGCTCCTTTAAGAACTGTAACCATTTCACTGGTTTTTGCAATCTGGAATACGATAGAAATTAATAGAATTACTATTCCGGCTATCAAAAGTGTAGTCATATATATTTAAATTGAAATTCTTTTCTAATTATTGAGTGTTTTTTGTTGTACTTAAGTATTAAACGTGGTGATTTAAACTTTCATTCAAATAAGGATGGTTTTTAGGAACCAATGGAGCTTTTTCTAATTGTGTAAAAGTTCTATTAATAATTAAACCAATATAGAAAAGCGGTAAACCAATTTCCATTAAACCGATAGTCCAATTATTTCCAATGGTACCTGGCATAACCATTTGGTAAAAATCGATCCAGTGACCAAGAATAATAACGGCTGCAACAAACACAACCACTTTAGCTTTACGTTTATTTCCGCGGGTCATCAAAATTAAAAGTGGAGAAACAAAGTTTAATATCAAGTTGATAAAGAACAACACTTTGTAATGATCCATACGTTGACGGAAGTAAATAGTCTCTTCCGGGTTATTCGAATACCAAATCAACATATATTGAGAATACCATAAGTAAGTCCAGAAGATAGAGAACGCAAACATAAATTTACCTAAATCATGAACGTGCTCATCAGTAATGTTTTTTAAATGACCTTGACTTCTTAAATATTGGATAACTAACATTATCATGGAAATTCCACTAACCAATGCACTCACGAACACATACCAACCGTACATAGTAGAATACCATTTTGTATCAATACTCATTAACCAATCCCAAGTTGAAGTAGAAATCGTAACAGCAAAAAACACCAAGAAGAAACCACCTAAATAGGTGCTTTTACGCCAGTATTTTAATGAACCGGCAGGCATTTTTTCTTCTTCTAATGAATATTTACGTAATGTAACTGCACATAAACTCCAAACTAAAACATAAGCAGCGATACGTACTAGGAAGAACGGAACATTTAAAAATCCGGATTTAGCTTCCAATAATTCTCTTGTTTCAGCATTTTTAATTACAGAAATATCTAACCACATGAAGATATCTGAACGTTTAGCAAATACGATATAAAGCATCAACACCCCTAAGATACTTGCCATAATAGGAACCATTTGACTGATTGCTTCAGGAATTCTTTTAATCAAAACACTCCAACCTGCATTTGCCATATAGTTAAAGGCAATAAAAAACACAGAAATCAAACATATTAATGTAAAGAAAACGGTGTTTTGTAACAAATCGGCAATAATACGAGTGCTGTTATCCTTTGACATAAACGCACCGGCAGCAAACGCTACCAAACCAACCACAATTAAAATCAAACTTAATTGTTTCAATTTTGGTGAGAAGGTGTATTTTTCGTTCAAATCAAATTCTTGGTGATGATGTCCCATTCTGTATTAGTATTTATAATTTTAGAATATTGTAGAAGATCTGGTTAAATAACAATTACTTTTTGTCTTTTGGTGTTTCCTTTTCTGTTGTTGCAGATTTCTTTTGTTCAGCAACATATTTTTCCTGCATTCCTTTAATGTACATGATTACTTTCCATCTTTCTTCCGGATTCAGTTGAGAGGCATAACTACCCATCATGTTTCTACCGTATTGTGTAGTGTAGAACATTTGTCCTTCTGTAAAAGCTAAATTCGCATCGGTGAAATAAGAAAACGCAGCACTCATTGGAAATGCGCGATTATTTGCGCCAGTAACAGGACCATCGGCTTTACCTTCGGTACCATGACAAGGAGCACAATAGATTTCGAATAAACGTTTTCCTTCCGCTATGTTTTCAGGTGTGCGTTCTAATGGATTTACGTCCTTTTTAGCAGCTTCTTCTCCTTCCGGACTAAACGGATGGTGATAAGGCATATAAGCACTATGGCGAGTTGCGCCAAACAAAGCACCTTGCGCAAACGGAATAGTTCCTTTAATTGGTGTTAAGGCACTTTTCTTATCTGCGTAAATATCAGGATTTTTGGATTCATCATAGGTTTCAACAGCAACTGAATGCGCCATATCGGGCATGTATTCCAGACCTGGTTTTTTAGGATCGCGAAAACAAGAGGAAATAGTTACAACTCCAATTGCTGCCAGTGTTATGATTGATGTTTTTCTCATTTTGAATTAATTCGTTAATCGTTTTTAGCTGCTTTATATAAAACTTATGGATGGTTAAATTTCAATTACATGATTTTGTAACGATACCAATCATCAAAGGTCTTTTCATTTACTTCTTCAGCTCCATTTGCTTTTAATATACTGGTAACACTTGAAACATCGGTGTGCTCGTCTATTTCAATGGCCACAACCATTTTATCATCCGTTTGGCGTAAGTCAAAAATATGTTTCTCGATACCCGGAGCTAAACGGCATAAATACATAAAAGTAGCCACCATACCGGCAGAAGCCAATAAAACGGTAAGCTCAAAAGTAATTGGAATATAGCCCGGAACTGCCCAGAATGGTTTACCGCCAAAATTCACATTCCAATCGAATGTATTAGCCCAGGTCATGAAACCAAACGCTAATGTTGTACCGGTAATGCCATATATAAATCCGGCAGTGTGCAATTTAGATTCACGTAAACCCATAACTTCATCCAAACCATGGATTGGAAATGGAGTGAATATATCATAAATTTTTACGCCTTTTTCTCTGATTGCCGGAACACCTTCAAGCAATATATCTTCATCACCGAAAATACCTAATAAGAATTTTTTTGAAGCCATAATTTTAATTTATTAGTACCTAAATCGTTTATTTTATTGGGTGTTTTATGCAATTGCTCTTTCAGCTTGAGCATCCGTTTCTAACAATTGTTTCAATTCAGCTTCACGAGCAGGATTGTTACCCGTTGTTTTTAATACGTGCTTAATTTCCGCAACTGCAATTACTGGGAAGAATTTAGCGAATAATAAGTAACAAGTGAAGAATAAACCAAATGTACCTAAGTAGAAGCCAACTTCAACCCAAGTTGGAGAGTACATTGTCCAACTTGATGGTAAATAATCACGGTGCAATGAAGTAACGATAATTACAAAACGTTCGAACCACATACCAATATTTACTACAACTGATAAGAAGAAAGTCCAGAAGATACTTCTACGAATCTTTTTGCTCCAGAATAATTGTGGAGAAACCACGTTACAGAACATCATTCCCCAATAGCTCCACCAATAAGGTCCTAACGCACGATTGGCAAATGCATATTGTTCGTAAAGGTTTCCGGAATACCACGCTGTAAATAATTCTGTTAAATAAGCGCAACCAACGATAGAACCGGTAAGCGTAATAATTCGGTTCATACTATCGATGTGACTTAATGTAATATAGTCTTCCAAGTGTAAAATTTTACGTGTCATAATCATCAACGTCAACACCATAGCGAAACCGGAGAAAATCGCACCGGCAACGAAATATGGAGGGAAGATGGTGGTATGCCAACCCGGAATAACTGAAGTTGCGAAGTCAAATGATACGATGGTATGTACTGATAATACCAGTGGTGTAGACAAACCTGCTAATACCAATGATAATGCTTCATGACGTTGCCAATGTTTAGTTGAACCTGTCCAACCAAAGCTTAATACACTATAGAATTTTTTACGGAAAGCAGATTTTGCACGATCACGAATAGTAGCAATATCAGGTATCAAACCGGTATACCAGAACATCAAAGAAACCGAGAAGTACGTAGAAATCGCAAACACGTCCCATAACAATGGTGAAACGAAATTCGGCCAAAGCGGACCACGTGTATTAGGATAAGGCAAGATAAAGAAAGCCATCCAAACACGACCCATGTGAAGAACCGGGAATACACCGGCACACATTACGGCGAAAATGGTCATGGCCTCAGCAGCACGGTTTACACCTGTACGCCATTTTTGACGGAATAATAATAAAATCGCAGAAATCAAAGTACCGGCATGACCAATACCAATCCACCATACGAAGTTGGTGATATCCCATGCCCAACCTACTGTTTTATTACTTCCCCAAGTTCCGATACCGAAATAAATAAACCAGGTTACACAAAACATTCCATAACCCAATAAGGCTAAAGCCACAATGAATACCATCCACCATTCTTTAGTTGGTGCACCGACCGTAGGGCCGCAAATATCATCGGTAACATCTTTATAGGATTTGTTACCTTCGACTAATGGTTCTCTGAGTGCTGATTCTTTAAATGACATATTAT
>JAHEYX010000008.1 GCA_023251415.1 Chitinophagales bacterium | reverse complement strand
TTCATTTAAATACTTCACTTTAGGGAAATCTTTTACGGGCGCACTTAAGTTGAATTTCGCCCATACTTTATTCAAATGCCACGCAATACGTGCTCCAATAACAATAAGTAGGCTGCTCACATACAATATCGGCGACATTTGATAACTCGTTTCCGGAGCTGTTTTGAAATGCACATACGGTATTAACGGAATCATTTCATAATAGTTCATTGTAAAAAATGGGAATATGATTCTGATTTTTTGTGTATTAAACATAAAAATCACCGGATGTTCATCAGCAGCAGTGAATGACTGTGCTGTAAAATCGAGGTCCGTAGTTAAGAGGGGGCGAAGGACTTCCTTCTTCATAGCCTTTGGAACAAAGATACTATTTGCAGTACCCCAAAGAATGGAATGCTTTTTTGACATATCGTGGTTTTTTTTACGAAAGTAGTTAAAAAAATAATTTCGGGGCATATTTTATATTAAAAGAAAGGAGTATATTGCCAACTACTTTTTTTACTTCATTTAAAAACCACTACCATGATTCACAACATTATCGAATGGATTTACAATTCCATTAATAGGCAAGTGTACACACCACTTGAAATTGTTTTACTCGGATTAGGCTTCATCTCTTGGTTTGCAGCCTATTATTACATCATCCAAGATGCACGCACCTTTAAATATTGTGAAATGCCGATGCTGGTTGCAACAGGCAATATTGCTTGGGAATTTTCATACACCTTTTTATTACCCAATAACTTAAGTGTTTTATTTACAATAGGGGCAGGTTTATGGTTTGCACGTGATATTTTCATCAATGCCTATGTTTGGCGTTATTGGAAAAATGATGTAACCAACCCTTGGATTGGAAGAACCTATCATTGGTGGTACATCTTCAGTTTAATCAGCTGGTTCGGAATTGTTTACTTAATGCGCACCTGCGGCTTCGATAATGATTTGGGGGTTGTTTCAGCCTTGATAATAAATGTAGCCATGTCGGCGCTTTATATTTATCAATTGGTTTCATTCCCCGAATTCAGAGGTAAAGGAATGAGCTACAAAGCTGCTTGGTTAAAAATGTTTGGTACTGGTATTATTAGTGTTGCCAGTGTATTTATATGGCCGACTAATCATTATTTACAAGTTTTATGCTTAGTTACTTGGTTGCTCGATATGTTTTATATTTATTTGTTCAAAAACTATCAACCTGATCCAACTTGGTTAGCCAGAAAGCGAAATTAATTTAAAAAATTTATACTAATCCCCCATTATGAGTGCTACACAACCTAAAAAAATTGCCGTGTTCGGCGGCGGACTGGCTGCAATGACAGCAGTTTACCATTTAACAAAAGACCGTGATTGGAAATCTAAATATGATATTACTATCTATCAATTAGGTTGGCGCATTGGTGGTAAAGGAGGAAGTGGAATTAACGCAGCCAAAGGAAATCGTCCGGAAGAACACGGATTGCATTTATGGATGGGCTTTTATGAAAATGCGTTTACCATGATGCGCGAAGCCTATGCAGCCTTGAATCGTCCACCTGGCGCACCGTTAGCTACATTTGACGATGCATTTAAAGGTCAGCCTTACTTTATATTTGAAGATTACGTGAATGGTGATTTTATTGATTGGAAAATAAACTTCCCAAATCCCGCCGGTAAAGTTGGTGACGGTCATGTGCCCCAAGTACCTGAAATCTTAGCCAATTTATTATACATGATGTGGCAAGTGTTTAACGAATTTCAAGATCAACAATTGGCCAAATCACCTCTTGAACGCGATATTGATTGGTTAAAAGAACATATCGGCATTTCTACTCGCCCTGTGTTGAAAGATGTGGAAGAGCTTATTCCGCAAGGGTTAAAGGCGAAGTTGTTCTCGTTAGAAAAAGACATTAAGGAAGATATAGACCATGAAGTGGAAGTGTTGTTGTTATCAACAGCAAAATTATTTAGCAATCTGGCCGATTACGAAGATTTTTCTGATCATGTGGATTTGCTTCAAAATATTTTGAAATATGTATGGGATTTAATTGGGCGTTTAGTAGAAGAAAATAATGTAGCTCGTCGCGTTTGGTACTCAATCGACTTCGGGATTGCCATGATGAGTGGTTTATTCAGAGACCACGTGGTGAAAGTCATTGACGGACAAATCAAATTAGACTTTGAATTAATCAATTGTTACGATTATAAAGAATGGTTAGCCATGCATGGTGCCGATCAAAACATCACCTTACAAGCACCATTCATTATAAGCATGTATGACGGTCCGTTTGCCTTTGTGCGTGGTAATGCCAATAATCCGAGTGTGGAAGCCGGCACTATTTTAAACATCTTTTTACGCTTAGCTTTTACTTGCAAAGAGAATTTTGTATGGCGCATGTCAGCCGCAATGGGGGATACCATTTTTGCACCGTTTTATGAATTGTTGACACGCGACGGTAAAGCAAAATTCAAGTTCTTCCACAAACTTAAAAACTTACACCTGTCTGCCGATAAATCAACCATTGAATCAATTAGCATTGGCCGACAAGTAACTTTAAAAACGGATGAATACTACCCGCTAGTAAATGTACAAGGATTAGATTGCTGGCCTAGTATACCTAATTATGAATATATAGTTGATGAAGAAGCCGCACAATTAAAAGCGGACAACATAGACCTTGAATCCAGTTGGACCCCTTGGCAAGATCGTGAAGTAATTACCTTACAAAAAGGAGTTGATTATGATGAAATAATTTTAGGTGTTTCATTAGCCGGAATGCCATTTGTGGCTCCTGAACTTATTGATGCGAGCCCTGCTTGGCGCAAAATGTTAGAAGAAGTACAAACGGTACAAACACAAGCCTATCAATTTTGGTTTAATCAAGATGCTACCACTTTACAAGTTGAGGAAGATAAATTACTTTCTTGCTACGTTGAGCCGGTAGATACTTTTGCAGCGATGAATCAATTGTTGCCAACAGGTCCTGATCCGGATAATAAGAATCCGAAATACTTGTCATTTCTATGTGGTGCAGCACCGGATGCCAATTTAATTATGCCGCACCATGTGCATTCTTTTCCGCAACAGGAATACGATCGTATGAAAGCCTATGCTTTAGAGTACTTGCAAAAGTATTTCCAACATTTAATGCCGGGTTTATACGATGCAAACAATCAAGTGATTTACGATTATTTCTATTCCTTTGATGGTGCAAAAGGTCAAGCCGCATTCGATAATCAATATTTCCGAATCAATATCGATCCAAGCGAACGTTATGTTTTGAGTGTTAAAAACAGTTCAAAATACCGTTTGCGTACCGATCAAAGTGGATTCGATAATTTGTATTTAACCGGTGATTGGATTCAAAATGGCTTAAATGCAGGTTTCGTTGAGGGTGGCGTAACATCCGGTATATTAACGGCTCGCGCTGTTTCGGGTGATTATTCTATTCCTTTATTACGCGCACCTTGGGAAATGTGGCAGGATTAATTTTTTTTGATTTTTTTGTATTTTTAATTTTCATTAATCGCTAAAAATGTTGAAATACTTTACTTTGAAATGGATGCTGCTTGGCAGTTTTATGCTTTGTTTCACTTCTATACTAAATGCGGAAAGCGTTTTACAAGTGAGTGCCATAAATGGAAAGGAAAAATTAGAGTCGCACTTATTGTATTATGCCCCGCAAGCTAATCAAGCAGACAGCACTATCCTTAATGGCGCTGCAGATGCCAAATTTATTCCCTTTTCAAGTGATAAAATTCCGGATCAAGCAGCTACCTTCTGGTTGAAATTAAATGTACAAAACAATTCCGATACCTTACAACACTTGTATATTGGTACCAGTAAATTTGATTACTTAACATTTTATATTCTGGGTGCCGATGGAAGTAAGTCCGTTCAACAAACCGGAACACTTTATCCGAATCAATTAAAGCAACTTAATCACGGACCTTTTTCTTTTGGAGAACTTGTAATTCCTGCCGCTAAAAATGCAGCAATTTACATGAAGGTAGTTAATACTAAAGTACCTACCTTTCAGTTTATTCAGCTTGCTCCAACAATCTTTCAAGCCGATGCATACAAATTTGAACACGGTTATACTTGGATATACAATTTAATTTTTGCCGGTATAGTATTCATCATGCTGTTCTATAATTTGATGATTTACTTCATTACGCGTGAAACCAATTACTTGTACTATTTGGGGTATAACTTTTTTATCTTGTTTTACGTGTATGCCTTATCCGGCGATGCCATTGCCTTGTTTTTTAAAGATGCATCGTATGAACAGAACTTAGTTTTATTGAGTGGTATACTTGCATTAATGGCCTACGTTGCATTTGGCAGAAGCGTTTTGGAAATCCGCAAACACTTTCCTTTCTGGGATAAGGTTTTTGTTGTTGTAATTCTATTGGCTTTACTGTCGGCAGTTTTAACCTTAGTTAATTTGACCATAATTGCTATACCAATATGTTTTACCATCGCAATTATTGCTTATACCGGCATTTTGGTAATTGCCTTTAGATTGGCTATGCGCAACAATTCCACCGCACGTTACTTTGTTATCGCCAGTGGATTTTATATCGTGATGCTGCAATTTAGCTTTTCTCAAATGTTGGGATTAATTCCGGATTCTATTTTCGGATTGCATGCCAATAATTTTACTCAAATAGGCATATGCGTCGAGTTAACTTTATTCTCTTTAGCCTTGGGAACGAAGATCAACGAAATGCGTCGCGAAGCCTACGAAGCACAACAGTTGTTGCTTGCTGCGTCATTAGAAAATGAAAAAATCGTAAAAAATCAAAATTTGGTTTTGGAACAAAAAGTTCAAGAGCGTACCGGAGAATTGAATAAAACATTGTCGGAATTGAAGGCTACTCAAAATCAATTAATATTGAATGAGAAGATGGTGTCGATGGGACAAATGATGGCCGGTATAGCACATGAAATTAAAAACCCGCTGAATTTTGTAAACAACTTTTCAGAACTCTCAGCAGAACTTGTGGAAGAAATTGCACAAACACCCGATCAAAATGAAAAGGATAGTTTATTGCAAGATTTGAAAACTAACTTACTTAAAATTAATCAACATGGCAAACGCGCCGATTCAATTGTAGCGACCATGTTATTGCACTCCAGAGATTCCGGTGGCGAACGTTCTGAAACCAATATTAATTCGCTTTGTAATGAATTTGCCGACTTAGCTTATGAAGGCATGAAATCGAATATTCCGGGCTTAACCACTGAATTAATCAAGTCGTTCGACAATGGCATTCCAAAATTGTTAGTGATGCAACAGGATTTAAGTCGGGTTATTTTGAACTTACTGAATAATGCATTTTATGCAGTGCATCAACGTGCAAAATTGGCCGATAAATCATTTCAACCTCAGGTAAAAATAAGCACCGGATTAAACGGTAATAATGTATTCATCGCAATCAGTGATAATGGAACAGGTATGAAAGCCGACATAGTTAAAAAAGTTTTCGAACCATTTTTTACCACTAAACCTACCGGTGAAGGAACCGGATTGGGTTTGAGTATTAGTTTTGATATTGTTAAAGCACATGGTGGAGAATTAAAGTTGGATAGCACTGAAGGTGAAGGAACAACCTTTACTATTTTACTTCCAATTAAAGCGTAAACAAGCTATAGTTGTTTAAATAATACTTGTGCTACTAAACTTCGCATTTCAATGGTCGGATTACTAATTCCTAATTGAAAATTGTAGCTTTGGGCCTCAATAAAAAAAGAGTATATGCCGCCGAGTGAGCGTTTTCCGTATCAGATAGTGTTTGTGCAAGAGGCTGAACGCTTACGTGATTGTGTCGAACAATTAAAAAAACAACAAGCTATTGCTGTTGATTTAGAATTTGACAAAGATCGTGTGTTTTATGGGTTTACATTGAGTTTGATTCAAATTGCTGCCGACAGTACTATTTATGTTATTGACGCCATGTGTGGCCTCGAATTAACGGAATTATTTAAAGTTTTTAAATCACCGGAAATTGAGAAAATTATGCACTGCCCCGGTGAAGATTTACGGCTGCTGCATGCCTTAAATTGTTTTCCTACACCGCTATTCGACAATGAGATTGCTGCTAAACTGTGCAATTTCGAACAAACCTCCTTAGCTGCAATGTTGCAACAATTGCTCGGTATTCAATTAGATAAGACTTTACAAAAAAGTGATTGGACGAAGCGACCATTAACTGAAGCCCAAATAGATTATGCTGCTCAGGATGTGGTTTATTTAGTTGCATTGAAACAAGCACTTTTAAATCGAGCCAAGGAAATGGCATGTGAACACTTTATTTTACAAGAACAACAACTGCTAAGTCAACAACGTTACCCTATTGAAAAACGGGACAATTTTCTTAAAAAGGATGATTATTTGCTTTTTACATTCAAAGAACGAATTCTATTAAACGAATTACTGCGTTATCGTGATCAAGTAGCGGCTTCATTAAATTTACCGGCCTACCGAACCATGGATGAACAAGTAATACGTGATATTTGCAAAGGAAAAACTACCACAGCTGATTGGATGAACTTGAAAGGCCTTCACCCCAAGTTAAGAACTACGGCTTATCAAACTGCATTTACACAACAAATCGAAACTATTCGAGCAGCTATAAAAGCAGGCCAGTTACCAAAGGCATCGGAAAAGCCGGAAGAGCAAAAGTATGTAAAGCGTGAATTTGAAACCGGAAAAGAACGGAAAGAGGAGTTGAAACAACGTATTTTTAATCCTGTGCAACAAGCACTATCCGAGCGCTTGGGAACCTTTGCGTTTCGATTTGTGTTAAGCTCAGCTTTGGTTAATGATTTAATTCATCACAAAACAACTATTCGTGAAATAAAACCGAGCTATAAGCAAGAATTAATACTTGCTGCAGCGGATAAGCTAAATATCGACCTACAAGCATTCCTGTAAATTTCCGACCCCATAAAGGTGTTTCAGTATGCTATTGTTTAGCCGTGTTATTGGGCAATTTCGATTCTTCTACCAGAATTATTTCTGTTCTACGATTGATGGCTCTTCCATCTTCCCTGGAATTATCGCCTCGAGGTCGTTCAAAATTGAAACCGGCAATTCTAAATCGCTTTTGATTAATACCTCGCGCTACTAAAAAATTCATGACAGCTTGTGAACGGTGTTCTGACAGTTTTTGATTGTATTCTTTATTCCCCTGGTTATCAGTATAACCATACAATTCACAAATAAATCGCGGTTGTTTTTTGAGGTAGGCAACCAACGCTTTTAAATGTACAGCAGCACTATCCGGTATAACATACGAATCACTTTCAAAATTGACGTTTGTAATTTGAAACTGTGCCTCTTCTGCCTCGTCTATAGAATCTATTTTGGCTTGTAAATTTATTTTTGGTTTAGGTTTAACACCATAAAATAAACTGTCAAAATTTGTTTTCGCCGTTAAATCCGGAAAGTCTTTAAAATGCGGCATTTTAGGATCTTTAACACTGGTAAAGGAACCACCGCTTAAGAAAACTCCGCTGTCGTAACTATTATCACCAACATCTCCAATAGCTATTTTAATATGGTATAATTGAAAGGGTTGTACATAACACCAAGCTACCAGTGTTTTTGTAAATCCATCATACTGCAGGTATTTTACCAGAGAAGCATTGAGCTTTTTGAGCTTTTTATTATTGACTTTAAAATTAATCATTAATGCTTCTTCGTTGGTATCGTTGGTTTTCTTCGGATCTACTTTTTTTCCTGATTGGTTGGGTAAGACTTTAATTGGTTTTACATCGGTAAAAAAATCGTTGTCGATAAACACTTGTTTGTTTTCGTGTTGATTAATTGAATTAACGGTTACCGGTATTATTGATAAGGGTAATGTAGCTAAGTTTTTATTGTGATATTTTGGACCGTTAATAAAAAAACCGAACACATCATTATAACGGGAGTCCACATATTCAGGGTATTCTTCACTTCCAAAGCAATATGTAAATGATACTTTGTTACCGGTTGGAATAAAATCAAATTCAAGAATTGCCGCATCATACGACATGTTATGCGCAACACGGTTCAAGTCTTTGTCACCTTTTAATTTACGTTGTGTTTTCACATCCATGAAGCCGGTAGTTGTGAATGGATAGGAATTTGGTCCTACTGCATCAAACACATTGCCGGTGCTAAGTAATATTCCTTCTTTTAAATCGATAGGTAAGTTGGTGGCGGTATAATGGGCAATAGCTAATTTATTTCCGGTATAAGTTACTTTGCCTACGCGTACACCTTGACCCACCAATAGTTTTTCAACTAATTGGCGAGCAGTAAGGCTGGTATCTATGGTTAATTGTGCATAGAGTGAATTACTGCTTAATAAAGAAAGCAGTAGTAAAATAAGCCCAATTGGAAAGTGATATTTTCCTTTAAAATTCATACCTCAAAGAAACGGATTTTGGATGAAAATCGTCTACGAAGAAGAATAATAAAAGATTGGAAAGCAGCAGCTTTTATTTATCACTTGGGTTTTTACGCTTGTTTTGAAGCATAAGTATCGTCTTTTCTACACGAGCAGTGCGTGTTTCCGGTCGTTTTGCTTCAGTTATCCAGCGTACATACTCTTTTTTGTGAGTATAAGCTAAACCATCAAAATAGGTTTTTTCGGCTTTATGTGTTTTAAAAGCAAGTGCTAAGTCCTCAGGCACTTCCACAGTGCGTGGTGCGTCGTCTTTAGCCACAGTTACTTCTACCCAATCTCCGACTTGTTTTCCTATTTTTTCACGAATAGCTTTAAGTATGATTAAGCAAGGACCATCGCCCATATTGGCTATAGAACCTTGATAAGCTTCACCGTCAAAAGTTGCTTTAATTTTAATTAAGTTCTTTTGTCCATATTCCTTTTCAACATCAAATGGAACACGAACAAATACACCGCCGCCTCCGGCACTAATTAGTTGCGCTTTGAATTTTTTGATTTTCATAGTAGACATATAAGTATAAAAGTAAACTGCACAAGAGTGCTTTGATTAAAGCGAATCCAAGGTAGGCTTGAAACCCAAAACGCCAAGCAGCTGAAAAGGAAAGTTGCTTTTCTTGAAAAAGCCATAACACTCCAACTACTAAGATGAAGAGGTGGATTAAAAAGAAAACTAAGCAATTCCAATACCATTCCGCTTGGTTGAATTTGGCTGCTAATAAGCTTGCAAAAGGAAAGGCGAGTAAATAACCGGTAGTATATCCACTGTAAACGGTGGTTCCGTAATCAGGGCCATTAAAAACAGGGAAGAATTTTCCTAAAAACAAATAAATACAAACACCCATAAAAGCCCTAAATGAACCGGTTATAGCCCCCATCAGTAGTACGACAACAGTCTGTAACGTATAGGTTTGATCATTGTAGCTTAGGCCAATCTTTGCAGAAAGAATTAATAAGCCTAACCAAACAAACAAACCGGAAAACGATAAGCGAACAACTGGCATAGTGATTTACGAATTAAAGCTGAAATTTAACAGTACTTGATTGGTGCGGATTTAGCGTTGTCAAAAGTAATAAGTATAGCTATAAATTGTCTCATGTTTATGGTAAAAGTTAGAGGTGATAGCCAGCGCTTCTAAAACAATAAATTTCCCAACTATACTGCATAAATGTGCTATCCTGTTCAACTGGCATACTGCAATTTAATTTAGTGATTTACGAATAACTTGAACAGTTTTCTATCTTATGTTCAATTAGTTGTTTTCGAAGATAATTTAAAATCTTGAAATTTAAAACAAGCTGCTCTGCATCGCTTTTTAGCTTGTTTTCAGCCATTGAATAATAGAGCGGCGATTTGTCATTGGGGTACGATGTTTAACATGCGTTGCACTTTTTATGCTATTATTTGATTGAATTATGCTATTCTTCAAAAACGATAGTGGGTAGCATTGTGTAACAATTAAACCAATGCAACTTATGTCAAACAACAAACCAACATTTAAAACGCATTACGACAATTTTATTGGAGGTATATTTGTTCCTCCAGTTAACGGTACTTACTTTGAAAATACCAGCCCTGTTGATGGAAAGGTTTTTACCAAAGCGGCACGTTCGGGTAAAGAAGATGTCGAATTGGCTTTAGACGCAGCTCACAAAGCCTTTGCTACTTGGAGTAAAACCTCGCCTACCTATCGTTCCGCTATCTTGAACAAAATTGCTGATACATTAGAAGCCCATTTACAAGAATTAGCTGTTATTGAAACCATCGATAACGGTAAACCGATTCGTGAAACAGTTAATGTCGATTTACCGCTATGCATTGACCACTTTCGCTATTTCGCAGGTGTAATTCGGGCTGAAGAAGGTACTATCTCAGAACACGATGAGCATACCGTAAGCATTTGTTTACACGAACCATTAGGCGTTGTAGGTCAAATCATTCCTTGGAATTTTCCATTGTTAATGGCAACTTGGAAGCTTGCTCCGGCCTTAGCTGCAGGTTGTTGTGTTGTAATGAAACCGGCAGAACAAACGCCAACATCGATCATGATATTTATGGAACTTATTAAAGATATTGTTCCGGCAGGGGTTATTAATGTAATTACCGGATTTGGTCCGGAAGCAGGTAAGCCGCTTGCACAGTCACCGCGTATTTCAAAAGTTTCCTTTACCGGTGAAACAACTACCGGTCGCTTAATTATGCAATATGCTTCCGAAAATCTTGTTCCGGTAACCATGGAATTGGGAGGTAAATCACCAAATATTTTCTTCCCTTCAGTAGCTGATGCAGATGATGAGTTTTTTGATAAAGCTGTAGAAGGCGCTGTTTTGTTTGCCGTTAATCAAGGAGAAGTTTGTACTTGCCCTTCGCGAATTTTAGTGCACGAAAGTATTTATGATAAATTCATGAGTAAAGTAATCGAGCGCACCAAAGCGATCAAAATGGGTAATCCTTTAGATCCTGAAACAATGATGGGTGCGCAGGCTTCAAATGATCAATACGAAAAAATTCAATCTTATTTAAAACTGGGTAAAGAAGAAGGTGCTGAATTATTGTGTGGTGGTGATGTACAACAAATGGCCGGCGACTTGGCCGGTGGATACTATATTCAACCAACTTTATTCAAAGGCACTAATAAAATGCGCATTTTCCAGGAAGAAATTTTTGGACCTGTTGTTTGTGTTACAACCTTTAAAACAACCGAAGAAGCTATTGCCATTGCAAATGACACCTTGTATGGTTTAGGAGCTGGGGTATGGACCCGTGATGCACATGAATTGTATCAAGTTCCACGCGCCATTCAAGCCGGTCGTGTATGGGTAAATTGTTACCATGCTTATCCGGCACATGCCCCATTTGGTGGATATAAAAAATCGGGCTTTGGTCGTGAAAATCACCTGATGATGTTAGGCCATTATCGCCAAACTAAAAATATGTTGATTTCTTATGACAAAAAGAAACTCGGATTTTTCTAAATAAAACACTAAAACACCAACAAACCGGTATTGGCTACACAGTGCCGGTTTGTTTATTTTAAAATGGTAAAACGTGTAACAGTTTCTGATGAAGCCAAAGTCGTAATCGCTCAATTAAAAGCGGATTTCGGCGAATTGCTTTTTCATCAAAGTGGGGGATGTTGTGATGGTTCGCAACCCATGTGTTTTCCAATTAACGAATTTAAATTGGGGGCCAATGATGTTTGTTTAGGTGAAATTGAAGGCTGTAAATTCTGGATGAATCAAGATCAGTTTGAATTGTGGAAATTCACTCAATTACATATTCACCTAACTAAAGGAAGAGGTGCTAGTTTTTCAATTGAAATTCCGTTAGGAGTACGATTTATAACGCAATCGCGTTTGTTCACAGCAACTGAATTGCAAAACTTGGAACCTTTGATTTATGTGGATGAATAGCTTACTTTTTGTTCAGTAATTCGCGGTATTGCTTGGGGGTCACCCCTTCATAATGTTTAAACAGACGGATGAAATAATTGCTGTCATCAAAACCGGCTTCGTAAGAAACATTTTTAATATAAACGTCCTTATTCGATAAATAACGTTTCGCAAGTTTTATTTTTTCAAGAATTATATATTCAAGCGGACTGATACCCAATTCGGTTTTAAATAATCGATATAATCCAGAGTTACTCACCCCTGCTTTTTTTGCAATGGATTTAATGTCAATTTTAGAATTTATATTTTCTTTAATATGATTAACGACTCCGGTAAGCACAGGATTATTTGCTACAACTTTAGCTTCATTAATACCTTTTAAAGTTTGTGATTGCACTATTTTAACTAAGAGTTCTTGTAAGGATAAATCGGCAAGCGTATCTTTAAATAGGGAATCACTTTGACAAATATTGATAATTTTATTTATCACCAGTGCCATATCGGCATTGTTTTCAAAATAAAAGTTGGTTGAATCTAATTGCCAAAAATTATGAACGCCTTCTTTTGGATATTTTTCGTTTAAAAAATTTAAAGTTGTTTCTATTTTTTTGTGATCGATGGCTAAGGCTAAACATTGTGTTGGATTATCAATCGTTGCTTCCGGAAAATCGATACGCATTTCTACGTTGGAAGGAATAATAACGGATTCGCCGGGCAAATAATCAAATCCGGCTTGGTCAAACAGGTGCATTACCTTTTTGCCCTTCAACATACTGGTAACAACTAAATCGTTAAATTGAAGCGGAACTAATTCTGATTGTTGATAGGTTTCAAATAAATTCAACTCGCAATTTTCTAAATTGTAAACGGTTCGATTTTCGACCAATGTTTTCAATAATTTCTCCTGCGTTAACTTTGGAGTTAAGGGGATATTTTTTTTAGGAGTCATTGAATGCAGCTAGGTTTTACAGTAATTCAATTCAACTCCTTACACCTTGGATTGTTATTTTTATTCACGGAGTAATTGATTCGGAAATAAAAATAAAAAAATTATACCATAACTACTAAAATAAATGAAAGGCGATATTTCAAGTGTTGATATTTATTAAATCAGGTATTGATTGGTAAATGTATTATCGGTAATAAAAGCGCAACTACTTTTTACGTCCAACAAACCGAATTACTGCACCGGTTCCATTGTGATAATTTCCTTCATGAAGCGTAATTAATCGTTCTTCCAATTGTATAATTTCAAAATTGGAAAAGTCTTGTTCCAACTCTTCAATCGAAAACAAGCTAATTAAATCTTTTGGTCCGCCAACTTTTTCGTCTTTTGAATTGTATGCTAAATGGCTTTTACTGAATGCTTCAAAAATAACCACTCCACCGCCTCGTAATAAGAGGTTCAATTGCCGGTGATATGCAGATTTAATGGCTGCAGGAAAATGAGCGTAAATCAAAGCCATTGCATCAAACGAGCCGTGTTGATAGTTCAATTGATTTAATTCGCCAACAGCATAATTAATAGTGACATTGTTTTTCGCAGCTAATAGTATTGCTTTTTCTTTGCCGGTGTTACTAATATCAAACGCATCGACCTTCCATCCTAATCGCGCAGCAAATACGGCATTTCTGCCTTCTCCTTCTGCCGGAAAAAGTATTTTACCCGGTTTAACTAAAGGCAATTGTTCTTCTAAAAACAAGTTGGGGTTTTCGCCATAAGCATAAGTCGGTTCACTATAACGGCTATTCCAACGCTCTGTCCATGCATCAGTCATATTAATATATTGAAATTAAAATTATTCATTTATCTAAAAAATTAACGGCGTGCTTTAGTTACAAAATTTTCATGCACCCAAGCAACTTCAGCCTCAGGAGTTGTAGTTGACACGGTGCTATTCGCTCTTCCAAAAATAGCAGTAGGGTATTCGAACGCAGTACTTTCAGCATAGTAAGGCCCTACTACACCAATAATCCAAGCATTCTCCGCAGCCCAATGTGGAGCATTGTATTTAAATTTAAACACTTCATAATACAACTCATCTTGTTCAGTCGTTACCGGAAATCGATTCAAATAATCAATTTCATCCGGACAAGCTCCAAACTCAGTTGGGAACTCTAACCAATTGACCAAGTATGCTTCTGCGGCTTTAGTTACGGTGTTAAATTCAGCAGGAAATAAATTACCTTTTTCATGCTTTGTTAAAAGCGAATAGGTAAGCAAACGTGTTTCAACATTTTTTGCATAAGGGTAAATTATTGCTGAACTTAGTTTTTCACCGCTTGTTAATTTCGTTAATAGTGGTTGTACACGTGCAATACGTTGTTGATTTAAAACAGTATTTAAACGTTTGTTCATGTAAAGTCGGTAAAGTGCAAAGGCACCTAACAGCATTAAACAAACTACTGTTACAAGAATAAATAAATACATAAATTATAGGAATCCCATTGTTAAAATAATGCGACAATGTTAGTCCTATTATTTCTATTTCTGAAATAAAAATAGCTACAGCTAAAAATTAAAGTACACTAACGTAAACTCATTTGATGAAAGCAATCATCTTTGGTCGTACAGAAGCGAAACGTATTACCCAAAGGTGTTATGCCGGTAGAGGGCTTCCAATAACCCGTCCAATACAACATAGCCCACTCTGAATTATTTCGCATTTCAAACGAACCCGTACGTAACCAATAGCGCATAGGGCAGTCTGCATCTCCGGTGAACCAGCCTCTCTTCTCATCTTTTTCAACCGGTGGGTAATTTAAATTATGGTGATGCATATGCGTGGCATGACCAAGTTCATGGCAAATAGTAAAGGCAATCATTTCTTTAATACCTTTTTCAACATTTTCTCTAATCATAATACCGGCTTTATTGGTATCGATGTTCGCTTGGTAATCTGCTATTGCTTGGCGTAAAGTGCGTTGATCAAGTGGAAAACAGGTATCGGCACAATATGGCCTTAACCAGTTAATATGCCATTCAATATCTGCTCTTATATTCTTTATACTGGCATAAACATAATCTACTTCAGAAGGAAAATATGAACCATTACCTTCCGGTATACCTTCACGTAAAATATTGCTTCCCATAGTATTTTCTTCAATTCCAGGTGCAGTATCTTCGGTTATTTTGGCGGCAACACAATAAAAGTGACGGAGAAATGGCGTATTAAAATTCATGCAACGGGGGTAGGTGTTTTTTAACATATCCATTTCTGTAACTCCTTGTCGCTTGAAGTAGTATATTTTTAACTGTGACGCTTGTTCAAACAATTCGGTCCCTCGTTTGGCTTGCTCTAAATAATTTTTTGTAACTGCCATTACGAATAACTCCTTTTTTAATGGGGATAAGCGGATAAATCTAAATTCGTCATTATTAGCCGGGTCTGCATAAGCTAAACCACGGTACTCGTCAAACATAAATATATTGTCTCCAACTTTGCCATTGTTCGGATTTGGATCGTTATCCCAGGTCATCGGATAATTATAATTTAATATGCCTTCTTTTTGTTCCCATGCATCTGCAATTAAATTGTGGTTATCATCCAATGGTATTTGTAATGAATCTTTATTAAAATTCATAAAATTGACCGCATCTAATTCAGTGCCATCATCTAAAGTTACAACCGCTGTTAATACGCCATATGCCCCATAATCCATTGCTGTTAATACTGCCGGCGCAACTGCTCCTCTTCCTTTTACAGTCTCTAAATCAGCCTCACTCACTTTGGAATAAAAATTAGAATTGCTGACCAAAGAAGGCTCAAACACTAAATCGGCATTGGTGTTCGGATGATCTTTTTTCAACGGAAAATTCATGCAATAGCCGGTGTAATGCGTAACACTTCTCAAATGATAGGCAACTTTATATGGAAGCGGATATACTTTGTTTTCATCGCCTTTTTCATGCACTAAAATATGAAATGCAATACTGTTTCCTTTAGTGGTTGAACCGTCTAATTCAGGCCCGCGAGGAATGAATTTTTTAAAACTGTCTTTCTGCATGGGCAACAATTGTGCAACATATTTTTGCTCTTCCGGATCACAACCAATGTAAACTACATAACGTTCAGTTCCGCTATACTGTTCTTCTATACCACCATTAACGACAGTACGTTTCAATGTTTTTTCACTAATGAGTTTAAAACCTCCCCGATACGGTGCACATGCAAAATTTTCTTCTACTCCTTCTCCGCTTAACGTATTACTACCTATATCGCCTAATGATTCACCACATGATCCGCCTAAAGGATTAGAACCGGAATAAGAAACTTGCTCATTTATACCCAATGAAAAATCAGAAGCCTGATTTTCCGGTGTATAGTGAAATGAAAAACGTAATGTAGAAGGAATGGCTATTCCGGTATGGTCTGCTGATAAGGGAAGGTCAGGACAATCAGCTGTTGCATGTGAGGTTCCGGATGCTTGTATTTGAAAAGGAGCTTTAGCAGCCGTATCCACGTACACCAAATGACATTGCATTCTTCCAATGCAGGCAGCGGCATATCCTGAGCCTGAGGCTTTAGCATGATAATTTTTGCTTATTGTTCCGCCACTTCCGGTACTCATGGTGTATTTGGTATCGCAACTGTATTTGAAGTTAACTTTAACAGTGTCTTTGAACGTACCTGCCACACAACCACTTGCTTTAATGGCATTTGTTTTTGCAAGTGCTTCGGCATTCAAATCTTTGTTTTGTTGCTGCATCAATTGCTGCATTTCTTTCGCCATTCGCATTTTTTCTTCCACCGAAACATTGGGGTCATTTGCGCGCTTTTGGTATTCTCTCAAAAACGATTCCGGCAATACTTGTTGCGCATAAGTTGATTTAATAGTAATGCAATAAGTCAATAGCAGCAAAAGGGCTGTACAAAAGGTAGATTTGATTTTCATTCGATAACTTTTAAAGGGTTGGTTTATTTGCCGAGATGACTGTTTAGCTCATTCCAATTTATTAGTTGTATCATGCGTTCTACGTCTGATTTAGTACCTGCAATGCGTACATAAATATTTTGCAAATCCACAGGCATGGTATTGTATCCCGTGGCTTCATCTTTCAATGGTGTAACATCATGATAAGAAATCTCATCTTCTTTAAGCCCTGTACCTTCCAATACTTCTGTTGTGCTGGTGCTTGGCTTTCTTCCCAATACAATAACTGCAACATCTGTATAATCAGCTCCATCTTTCAATTGATGGGTGTCAGGGTCATAAATGGCATTCGATTCGGGATGCAAATAAAAGCGGGCATGTGAAGTAGGTACTCCGATGCTTATTGGCTGTGGCGGCGTGTTTGCAGCGTAATTTTCTTTAGTACTTACAAAACGATTACCCACCACTTCGACTGTTAGGGTGCGCCCGGCTTCAATTTTAGCAGCATGCGCCCAAACATGTGCTAATCGTGTTTTATCGGCAGCAGCACCTTTTTGCAACTCTTCCGTTAGTTCTTTAACAGCTTGTCCAAAAACCGTTTCATACTCCTCGGTATCATTGCTGAAATGTATTTGATAAACATAATTGTAACTGGTTAAACGGTTTTTACTGTCGGCAGTGTTATAGACCCTACCTTCTTGATCACGTTGGTAACCGTCTAATCCCGAGCTGTCTTTACGTGTTATGGTGTAATTGGAATAGCTGCTCGGAACAGCTTTTTTTAACCAATTGAAGACGGTGTTGATGCGATTTTGTTCGGCCGCAGTCATTATGCGCATAGTGCCTTGGGCCTTAATCTTAATGTTTACGGTGAATAAAACAACCGTTAATAGTGAAAACAGAAAACTTGATTTCATGGGATGACAGATTTTACGTTTAGAATTATCAGGATTTTGAAGCGTGTTAGGCAATTACATAGTAGGATTGCATACACAAAAGTTTCCTGCAAAGGTGCAGCTACGGTACATTCAAATCAATCGCATGAAGATGTTATCAAGAGCTAACCTCGTTTGGATAAGCCATAAGCCCAGTAAATGCCGGAAGATTAAAATTTAGGAAAAAACCCTTTTTTACTGTCAGAATAAGCCGAATTTAATAAATTTGCGACTCAAAAAAAGCGAATAAATTCTTTTCAACTAATGACTTCTTCCGAAATCCGCCAGCAGTTTCTCGATTTTTTTAAAAGTAAAGGTCATGCTATTGTGCCATCTGCACCTATTGTAGTTAAAAATGACCCTACTTTAATGTTTACCAATGCCGGGATGAATCAATTCAAAGACATGTTTCTCGGTAATAAAAAACCAATAGATAAACGTGTTGTGGATACACAAAAATGTTTACGCGTAAGTGGCAAACACAACGATCTGGAAGAAGTAGGTGTAGATACCTATCACCATACCATGTTTGAAATGCTTGGTAATTGGAGCTTTGGCGATTATTTTAAAAAAGAAGCCATTGAATGGAGTTGGGAATTACTAACCAAGATTTATAAAATTCCTGCTGACCGTCTTTATGTGACGATATTTGAAGGTGATGCTAAAGAAAATTTAGAACGTGACGAGGAAGCTTATCAATTTTGGTTAAATGCCGGAGTGAGTGCCGATCGAATTTTATTGGGCAATAAAAAAGATAATTTTTGGGAAATGGGCGCAACCGGTCCGTGCGGGCCTTGCAGCGAAATACACTTCGATGGTCGTACGGATGCCGAACGTGCTGCCGTTCCCGGTGCGCAAAAAGTGAATGCCGATGACCCGCAAGTAATCGAAATTTGGAATAATGTATTCATGCAATTCAATCGTTTGGCAGACGGTTCTTTAGAAAAACTTCCTGCTCAACACGTGGATACCGGTATGGGATTCGAGCGTTTAGTACGTGTGATGCAAGGCAAACAATCCAATTACGATACTGATGTGTTCACCGGTACCATCGCCGTTATTGAAAAAATAAGCGGCATGACCTACGAATTCGGTGATACCAAAAAGGATATTGCCTTTCGTGTTTTAGCTGATCATATTCGTGCCATTAGTTTTACGATTGCCGACGGCCAATTGCCAAGCAGTAATGGAGCCGGTTATGTGATTCGTCGTATACTTCGTCGTGCAGTGCGTTATTACCATACTTTTCTAAATTACAAACAACCGTTGTTGTACCAATTGGTTCCGACCTTGGCCGCTCAATTTAAAAATGTTTTCCCTGAGTTAAGCCAACAGCAAGACTTTGTGGCAAATGTTATCATGGAAGAAGAAAAGGCGTTTTTAAGAACCTTAGAAAGTGGCTTAAAACGCATTGAATTAGTTATTGCCGATACAAAAGGTAAACAAATTGCCGGTAAAGAAGCTTTTGAATTGTATGATACCTATGGTTTCCCGTTAGATTTAACCAAATTAATTGCTGCTGACGAAGGTTTTACTATTGATGAAGAGGGCTTTACCGCTGAAATGGCTCAACAAAAAACACGTAGCCGCAAAGCTGCTGCTACCGAAACCGGCGATTGGATGATCTTTTCAGACAACAATGCGGTTAAATTTATTGGCTATGAAGAATATACAAGTGAAGCCAATGTGTTGAAATACCGTAAGGTGAAACAAAAAGACAAAGAACTTTATCAAGTGGTATTGGATTGTACGCCGTTTTATGCTGAAAGCGGCGGTCAAATAGGAGATACCGGTTTGTTGAATTTTGATGGCGAATTGATTAAAGTAATCGATACGAAAAAGGAAAACGAACTGATTATTCATTTTACGGAAGAATTACCCGAACAATTTAGTGGTAAAGTAGTTGCAAGTATTAATCAACAAAATCGTTTTGAGACTGCTGCCCATCATAGCGTGACGCACCTTATACATGCGGCGTTGCGTAAGGTATTGGGTACACATGTTCAACAAAAAGGCTCCTTGGTTACCCCACATTATATGCGCTTCGACTTTGCCCATTTCAGTAAAGTAACGGCTGAGCAAATTAGCGAGGTAGAACAACTAGTTAATCAAAAAATTCGTGAAGGCATACCGGTTGAGATTAAAAGTTTGGCTAAAGAAGAAGCCATGAAACTTGGTGCTATGGCCTTGTTTGGCGAAAAATACGGTGATGTGGTTCGTGTCGTTACAATGGATAAAAATTACTCCATCGAGTTGTGTGGCGGAACGCACGTTAAACAAACCGGTAATATTGGCTTGTGTAAAATAATTACCGAAACGGCTGTGGCTGCAGGTGTTCGACGTATAGAAGTAGTGACCGGTAAATATGCCGAATTATTTGTCAATGATAAATTAACCTTGTTAGATGAATTAGGGCAAGTGCTAAAAAATCCTAAACAACTGATGCACGCAGTTAAAGGTCTCAGCGAAGAAAATGCTGCTTTGAAGAAGGAGTTGGAGAAAGCGGTGTTTGAAAAAGCCGATCAAGTAAAAGTAGCATTGAAATCAAAAGCGCAATCAATTAACGGCGCTAATGTAATAATCGAGAAAATTGAATTACCAAACGCTGATGCCATTAAGAAAATCGCATTTGATATGCGTAATGAAGTAGATAACTTATGTCTTGTACTAGCTGCTGAGGTGGGTGGTAAAGCCCATATCACTGTAATGATGAATGAGGCGTTGGCAAAAGAAAAAGGTTGGAATGCAAAGGACTTTATTAAAGCTATTGCTGCTGAAATTAAAGGTGGTGGCGGTGGACAAGATTATTATGCAACCGCTGGCGGTACCAATAACGAAGGCTTAATGCCTGCATTAGCTATTCTTAAGGCAAAAATTGCATCTTAATAAGGCTAATAACTTGATTGAATTGTAGTTGTGGTTTGGTTAATCGTATGAATCAACATCTAAGCATTTATGCGCTTACATTAAATGATTGAACATTAAAATTATTCTTATTTTTACGCTTACCACAATCACGAATCAGCATTTTAAAGATCCGATAAGTTAATTCAGGAATGAAAGTATTATTACTGCTGGATAATGAAGTTTATAACGATAAGCGCGCAATTAATGAATTGCAGCTTTTTCAAGAGATGCAATTGAATGTAACAATTGTGCATCGTGTTGAAGCCGGAAAACCTCAAGAAGATACCTTTATGGGCTATCCGATGAAACGACTGTACCACCCGGATCTTCATAAAATTAAATTCAGAAAAGAACGGCGCGCCCTTATTGATAAAATTGCAGCCCTTGATTTTAATGTGCTGCTTTGCCACAACCATTTGATGTACTTCATTGCACGTGAAGTAAAAAAGCGCAAGCCGCATATCATCTTAATTTACGAATCGCGTGAACTGTATCACGCTTGGCCGATTAATTACTCGTCCAACAGTTTATCCCTAAAAATAAAAACCTGGTTGGTTCGTAAATATGAAATTTATCGCGAACGAAAAGACAGTCATTTATTGGATGTACTATTAACCGTATGCGAATCTTTAGGTGAAATTCTTGGGCCTTATTTCCATGTGAAACATGCACCGGTTATTATTCGCAGTATACCGCGTTTAGAATCAATCACCCAAAAATCAGATTACCTGCGCACAAAATTTAGTATTCCTGCCAGCACAAAAATTCTGCTCTTTAGTGGGGCTAATATTTATCCAAAAACCAGAAATATTGAACCCGCTATTGATCAAATTGGCAATCAACCCGACAAGTGTTTAGTCATTTTAGCCGCTAACAATCGCCATAGAGCTGCGGTCGAACAATATGCCAAGGATCGAGCATACACCAATATTTATTTCCACGATCGCGTTGCTATTAAAGAA
>JAHEYX010000238.1 GCA_023251415.1 Chitinophagales bacterium | reverse complement strand
CAAAAAGGTTAAGCTTTCTTTTAAGATGGGTAAAGAATCGCGTTTGGTTTCTCCTTTGATAATGCGATTGTTTAACAACATGTTTCGTTCAATGCCTAAAGCAGTTGTTTTGTTTTGCAAATCAGTGATGTCGTATTGTAAATCTTGAATCGAATCTTCGACCATATTCAATTGATTTTTGTACATATTAATTTTAGTACTATTGCTTAACAGCATGTCGTTTTCGATATACTTGGTATTGTATTGCACATCCACAATTGTGAAGCTGCCTTTACCGGATGCTTGTATCGAATTCAAATCAGCATTAGCCGCCACACCCTCAAAGATTAAGGTGTTGTTGCCTGCTACTAAATTAAAGGTGGCTTTACTATACAATACGGCACCTTGGGTATAAACCATTGCTTTATCAATAATGGCCTTGGTACTTTTTTCGGAATCGGCTTTTGCGGTAAATAAACAAAAGCAAAGAAGAATTAAACTGCTGCTGATTTTTTTCATAAGTGTATTTTTAGAAATGAGATACACTTTAGATGGAAGAAAATTAAAATTCCATAAGCATTTGCAAAAAAAAATGCAAAAGCCCAATAAATTTAATTGCGATTATGCTTCGCCCAATTCACATAAAGCTGTTCTACCTTAGCTCTGGCCCATGGTGTTTTGCGCAAAAACGTTAAGCTGGATTTGATGCTCGGATTGATTTTAAAACAATTGATATTGACTTGATCGGCTAAATATTCCCAACCAAAAGTATCTACCAAGTGCTTTAAGAGCAACTCTAAAGTAATGCCGTGAAGCGGATTGTTTTTTTGATCTTCCATAGTCAATTCGTTGCTTAACCGTAACGAACGATAAAATTACAATTAAATACTTGACGATTTAAGCAGGAATAGCCATAAATTTAAGGGTTGAATAGAAATTTCGGTTATTTTTGTCCATTCACTATGCACACAGTACAATTACTAGAAGAATGCACTTATCGCTTTGTTCGGAGCGGTGGTAAAGGCGGTCAAAACGTTAATAAAGTAGCAACCAAAGTGTTGTTGCAATTTGATGTAACGGCCAGCAAAGCGCTTAGCGATGAAGAACGTGAGCGAGTATTGCTTGCATTAGCTTCACGATTAACGCAAAGCGGTGTATTGCAAATCACTTGCGACAGCAGCCGTTCGCAATTTGCTAATAAAGAAGAAGCAAACAAAAAGCTGCTTCACTTGTTAACTAAAAGCTTAATCGTTAAGAAAAAACGAATTGCGTTGAAAGTTCCAAAAGCAGTGAAACGTAAACGTGCCGAGCAAAAAAAGAAAATCAGCGAGAAAAAAGCCAATCGAAAAAAAATAAACTTATAACCAGCATCTTATGCCAGATCGTGTTAACGGACCCCTAATCCACCCAATAGGCCAACACATTACCTTACCTACTCTTAGTTCGTATCAGTTAGACAATAAGCTGCAGGTACATTCGTATCAAAACAACAGTGCCGAAGTGGTTCAAATCAATGTAGTGTTTAATGCCGGCTTATGGCATCATCCAACTAAATTGGTGAGCTTTTTAACCAATCGATTAATGAAGGAAGGTACCGTAAATCATACTTCTAAAGCCATTGCCGAAAAAATGGATTTTTATGGAGCCAGTCTTTACAACCAACACGATAGCGATATGGCTTCGTATGGAATTACTTGTTTGAAAAAGCACTTACCGAGCGTATTGCCTTTATTAGCTGAAATACTGCAACAACCAAGCTACAGTGAAGCCGAGTTGAGTTTACAATGCAAATTGGGAAAAGAAGGCTTGAAACAAGAAAAGGAAAAAACCGAAACAATTGCCAATGATAATTTTTACCGAGCTTTATACGGTGAAAATCATCCGTATGGCCGAGTGAATGAAGTGAGTGATTATGATAAAGTAAACACTGCTGTTATCAAGGCTTATCACCAATCGCATTACCATCCGGGCAATGCTTACATTTTTGTTGCCGGAGCAGTGGACGATCAAACGGCTGCTTTGCTCAATACCTATTTAGGTACGAATGCCTGGGCTCCTAAAGTGAATGCCGAAATTCCGCAATACTCCATAGAAGCCGCTACAACTCATCAATTGTATCAAGAGAAGAAAGATGCTGTACAAAGCTCCTTACGTATTGGAAATCGCACTATCGGTTTGCGCCATCCGGATTATAATGGATTGAAAATCGCCACCGTATTATTGGGTGGATATTTTGGTTCACGTTTGATGAGCAATATTCGCGAAGAAAAGGGTTATACCTACGGCATTTATGCAACTATTAGCAATCGTTTACAAGACAATCATTTTCGCATAGGAACTGAAGTCGGTAAAGAAGTAGCCAAAGCTGCTTTAAAGGAGATTTATTATGAGATGGAAGAGATGAAACAAGCAGCGGTTGATATGGAAGAGTTGGTGCAAGTGCGCAATTATTTATTAGGTAATTACATGGATAGTTTGAGCAATGTGTTTAATACCGCACAATTGTTGAACAACATGATTACCTATAAACGTACGCCGGAAGATTTTTACGAAACCATTAATGTATTAAAAAATATTACGCCGGATGAAATTCAACAACTGGCCCAGCGTTATTTTAATACTGCGGAATTGTATGAAGTGGTTGCCGGATAAACGGATTAGTTGTAAATTGCAATAGTAAAAGCTGTTTCGTGAAAAAATATACCATTATCTTGATGTTGTTAATTTGTAGTCGATTGTCGTTCGGACAAGCGCTCAATGACACCTTGATTTGCGTTAACAATCAACTTAATGGCGATGTTTTACTTTCGCTTTCACCACCTGCAAATCCTTGTCCGGGATGCACTTTTGTAGGATACAATGTTTTTTATGCAACAGCATTTGGAGGGCCTTACACGCAATTCGTTCCGAATCCTACCATCACCAATCCTGCTGCTGTAACCTTTACACATATTGGTGCTAATGGTAATTCCAATACCTATTATTATTACCTCGAAACCGTTTGTGATTGTGCCGGTACTTTTGTGTATTCACATACCGATACTATCGATAATCAAGATCCGGTAGCACCAAGTATCAATCATGTTACGGTTAATGGTTCTAATGCCGTAATTGAATGGACGCCCAGCCCATCTCCCGAAACATATGCTTACATCATCTATTATGTGCAAGGAGGCAATTTTATTATCGACACAGTGTATGGTCATAATAACACTACCTATACCGATGTAATTGCTGCACACAATCCTAACAATGCTTCTTGTGCTTATACCATTGCGGCTTTAGATCGTTGTAATACGTTAGGCATTTTTAATTTAAGTCCGCAACATACCATTCACTTAACCAGCTCTCAAGATCGTTGTGCGCAGACGGTAACACTCAATTGGAATTTTTATACCAATTGGCCGGGCGGTGTTTTTAAGTATGTGGTATATGCCAGTTTAAATGGGGGGCCTTATCAAGTAGCACAAACCTTAAGTGCCACCGATCAAACGGTCACTTTTACCAATGTGAATGATGGCGATCAGTGGTGCTATTTTGTTCGCGCCTATGAAAGTGGGGGCCGTTTAGATTCTTCGATTTCGAATGTGCGTTGCGAAAAAATAAACATTGTTCAAGCGCCAAGTTATAATCAATTTGAAACCTGTACCGATGCAAGCACAAGCACCGTTGATTTAGCTTGGATTTGTGATCCGGCAGCCGATTTGATTTCATTCGAAATTAAACACGGATTGACACCCGGTAGTTTAAACAATTTAGCCACTGTAACAGCTACACATCCACCTTTATCCGTTTATACTTATTCGCATTCCGGAGTAAGTCAACAACAAGTCAATTATTACACGATAAGTGCAATCGATTCCTGCAATCAAGCTTATTTAATTACCCATGCCAATACGATTTATTTAAGCGGTGTTACCACTTTGGATAATATCAGTGAATTGCGTTGGACACCTTTTTACATGGACAGTGCAATGATTAACAATTATATGGTGTATCGCAATGTGGGAGGAGCCGGTTGGAATTTAATAGCTACCTTGTCCGACACTGCTCGCACCTATAAAGATGATGTGAAAGCGTTCTATGCAGTGCAAGATCAAATTTGTTATCATGTAATGGCCAATTATACCTTCCACTTACCGGTATTACCTGCCAATTATAACAGCTTATCGAATGAATGGTGTGCAAGTCCGTATTCAACTATCTATGTACCCAATGCAGTTTTTCCGAAAGGCAATAATAAAGTGTTTAAACCCATTATTGCTTTTCCTGAATTTACCGATTATCGTATGGATATATTTAACCGTTGGGGCGAGCGTGTCTTTACTTCAGTTGATTACAATATTGGATGGGATGGAACAACTAATGGGAAGGATGCCATTGAAGGCAATTATACTTTTTTAATCACGTTCACCAAAGCCGATGGTAAGCAATTTGTGCAACAAGGCAATGTAGCAGTAGTGTACTAATGGCTTTTTAAATCAGGAACAAAGGTTTCTACTTTACGTGCCGGAATCCATGAGGCAACCAATCCGATAATACTTACAATTGCTAGAATTAATACATAGTCCAGCACGTGAATATCAACCGGATAGGCATCAATAACAAAGGAGCTGCCTTGTAAATGTATCCATTGAAAATAAAGTTGCCCCAAACAAACTGCTGTTCCAATTGCCATACCGATAAGGGTTCCTAAACCAACCATGATAAAACCTATGCACATGAATATGCGTTTTAATAACTGAGGTGTGGTTCCTAAAGCTAACAGTACAGCCAAGTCTTTTTGTTTATCAATGGCGGTTAAACTGAGGCTGCCAATAAAATTAAACGAAGCAATAATCAAAATGAAACCTAAGATGGCAAACACCAGCCATTTTTCAATTTGCATAATATTGTACACAAAGGCATTTTGTTCGTAGCGGTTGCGAATAAGCACTTGATCACCTAACAAGGTGTTGATAGCAGAGCGAATATGACTTTCGGAAGCAGCTGCTGTAGTTTTGATGTTGATGTAGCTGTAACCGTTTTCGACTTCAAATAATTGACGCGCTAATTCCAAATCGATAAAGGTGTATTTTAAATCAAAATCTTGTTGAATGGCAAAAACGCCCATGCAATAAACCGAGCGGTGGTGAAATGCATTTTCAGGATTTAATGAATTAAAACTAGCCGAACGTGAAGCACTAAAGAGTTGCAGCGGCTCTAAAGTTAATTCGGGATTTAACTCTAAGGCCTGTGCAATGCCGGCACCGAGCACTGCGCAATAAGCACTGTCTTTCAAGGTAAAATAGCCTTTGTACATGT
>JAHEYX010000007.1:8555-21595 GCA_023251415.1 Chitinophagales bacterium | reverse complement strand
TACTATAATAATTTGTTGGTAGAACTACCGAATTGTGATTTTGCACAAACCATGTTAAAACAATTTTTGTATGCCAGTTTCTGCAAGTATTGGTTTGAAGCCATGAGTAACAGTAATGATACAACTATTCAAGGCTTGTGTACCAAAGCAGTGAAAGAACTCAATTACCATTTAATGCACAGTGCCGAATGGTTAATTCGTTTAGGTAACGGTACTGATGAATCGCACCGCCGTTGTCAAAAAGCTTTGGATTTGGTTTGGCGTTATACGGCTGATTTGTTTGTGAGCAATGCTATCGACGAGGAATTAAGTTCAATTGGAATCAGTGTTAAACCGGAAAGCATTCAAGATAAATGGATGTTGCAGGTAAAAGAAGTTTTACAAGAAGCCGGATTAACGATACCTGATTATAATAATAAAATAACAGGCGGTTGCAATGGTATACATACCGAGTACTTAGGGCATTTACTAACAGAAATGCAATACTTGCAACGCGCACATCCGGGTGCAACATGGTAGACACAACTGCTGCATTAACGGAAGAGCGTATATGGGACCTGCTCAACGACATTGCCGATCCGGATATTCCGGTCATAAGTATTGTTGAATTGGGATTGGTACGCAAAGTTGTTATTAGCGAACAAACTAAAGTGAATGTAACCATCACGCCAAGCTATTCGGGTTGCCCGGCTATGACCTTGTTTAAAGAAGAAATAAAGCAAGTGCTCTTAGCCTCCGGAGCAACGGCGGTTGAAATAAGCATTTCCCATTCACCGGCTTGGAGTACCGATTGGTTGTCGGAACCCACACGTGAAAAAATGCGCAAACATGGTATCGCGCCTCCGGAAGGAAATTCTACGGATGCTGTTGCTTTGTTTTCCAATGGTAAAAAACCCATTGCTTGTCCGCATTGTAAAAGTACGACAACAAAACTGAGCAGTCAATTTGGTTCAACACCTTGTAAGGCGCTTTGGTATTGCAACAGTTGCCAACAGCCATTCGAATATTTTAAATGTTATTAATCGCTCAAAACTGCTTACCATAAGGCAGTTGATTAAAGTGTATATTAATTAAGAACAAGCTTGTTATCCTGACTTTCGTCATAGGTAACAAGCTTTTCTTGTTTTAACATTGCAGCTCGAATTGATTTCAAATGCCTGTAACTACCACTATTTCTGCTGCTAAACAGTTGGCACAATTGCGACGTGCTATTGCCAATCAGGACAAGGCTTTGTTGCAAGTATTAAAAAAGCGGCAAGTATTGCAAACCAAAATTGCCAAACTTAAAGCTAAACAACAGGTACCTGTCGTTCAGCAACAGCACTGGCAAGCGGCGCAAATCAAACGATTAAAAACCGCGGCACAATTGCAATTGGATCTACAGTTTATTGAACAATTGTTTCAACTCATACATCGTCAATCTATAAAAAAACAAGCAGCAGTTATTGCTGAGCTTAACTCATGAAAAATGCTACTCTAGAATTATTAGCGCCAGCCGGTTCGTTTGAATGCATGATGGCGGCTATACAAGCCGGAGCTGATGCCGTTTACTTTGGTGTCGAGCAATTAAATATGCGTACGCGCAGCACCGCTAATTTTTTATTATCCGATTTACCGGAGATTGCTGCCATTGCAAAACAGCATCAAATCAAAACTTACCTCACGCTTAATACCATCATTTATGATCATGATATTTCATTGATGAAAAAATTGGTAGATGCCGCTAAAAAAAATAACATCACCGCCATTATTGCCTCTGATTTGGCGGTTATGAATTATGCGCGTAAAATCAATCAAGCGGTGCATATTTCTACACAAGCTAATATTACGAATGTTGATACCATTGAGTTTTATGCCGCTTATGCTGATGTAATGGTAATGGCGCGCGAACTTAGTTTATTGCAAGTAGCTGCTATTTACAAAGAAATTCTTCGCCGCCAAATTAAAGGACCGAATGGTAAATTGGTGCGTTTAGAAATATTCGGACACGGTGCTTTATGCATGGCTGTTTCGGGAAAATGTTATTTGAGTTTGCACAGTGATTTTGCATCGGCAAATCGTGGGGCTTGTATACAAAATTGCAGAAGAAGTTATATTGTTACCGATAAAGAAACCGGTAAGGAAATGGAAATCGATAACGAATACATCATGTCGGCAAAAGATTTATGTACCATCGATTTTTTAGATAAAATAGTTGATACTGGTGTAGCCGTATTAAAAATTGAAGGGCGGGGTAGAAGTGCCGATTATGTTTACACAACTACCAAATGTTACCGTGAAGCGATAGCTGCCATTGCAGACCATACCTATTCCAAAGAAAAGATTGAAGAATGGAAAGCTCGTTTAGCAACGGTTTACAATCGTGGGTTTTGGGACGGTTATTACTTAGGGCGCACGATGGGTGAATGGAGTGATACTTATGGTTCACAAGCTACCAAACGTAAAATCTATTTAGCTAAAGGTTTGAAATATTTTGATCAACAACAAGTGGGCGAGTTTCAAATGGAAGCGAATGTGTTGGAAGCAGGCGACGAGATTATGATTACCGGACCAAGTACTGGCATTATACAAATGCAAATTGGTGAGATGCGTGTTAACAATCAAACCACTACGGAAGTGAAAAAGGGAATGGTATTTTCATTGCCGGTAGCTCAAAAGATTCGCCCTTCCGATAAGCTGTATAAAATTGTTGATGCCGTATGATACGTGTGCAACAATGGCGCGACAAATGCATTGGATGTAATGCCTGTGTCGAAGCGGATAAATTCAGGTGGCGCTTATCTCGACAAGATGGTAAATGTACATTAATAGGGGGGCAGGTTAAAAAAGGTATTCATACGTCATTGGTTATGGAAGATGAATGGGAAGCTTTACAAAATGCAGCACGTAATTGTCCGGTGCATATTATCCGAATCGAAAAGGTATCGTAAAAGCGTGTACAGTGCTGTGTTTGACGGGATAGCACGAAAATTCCTTTTTTTTATGCATCTTTGCAGTCCTTATGAAAGATACGGTTCGCGTTACAAAGAAATTTACAATTGATATGGCTCATGCCTTATACGGGTATGATGGTCCGTGCAAAAACATTCATGGTCATACTTACCATTTATCGGTTACGGTTTATGGCCGTGTAGAACAAGCAATGGATAGTCCTAAACAAGGAATGGTAGTTGACTTTACTGATTTAAAAGCAGTAGTTAAAACACATATCGTTAATGTGTTTGATCATGCCTTAGTTTTGAACGAAGAAGCACCTTATTCGAAGAATGAATTAATTGCCAATCAATTTGAGAAAGTTATTTTAACACCGTTTCAACCATCGTGTGAAAACTTATTATTGCATTTCAAAAACCGCATTATTGATCACTTACCTCAATCAGTGGAATTGTGTAGCATGCGCTTAGAAGAAACACCAACTTCGTATGCCGAGTGGTTAAAATCGGATAACTAATTCTACTTTCAGTGATAAAAAAAAGGGAACTCATTTAAAAAAATGAATTCCCTTTTTTTATGGAATAAATGGTTAAGTTATTCTTTCGTAACCATCCAAATTTGTTTGGCTAATAATTGACCATCTGCTGCTTTGATTAACAGTAAGTATTGACCTGCTGTTAAATTTGTTTCCTGAATTTGTACTACCGATTGATTTTCAGCAATGCTATAGCTTTTAATCAATTGACCGTACATGTTCATCAAATCCAATTGGTGAATTAATCCATCTTGTTGTAAGTGAACTGTAGTTGTTCCATTGCTCGGATTAGGTTGAATATTCATGGCTACTTCATTCAAAATTGGTTCATGAATTTCACCTGCTTCTTCGGTATTCGCTAAACGAACAGTTAATGGGCAACTATTTGGTTGAGCAGCTAAATAATTAATCGAAGCACTATCTAAGTTACTGTTGCTTCCTAAAATATTTCCGCAAAGTATTGGGGTAATATAGAAACGGTATTTGCGATTAGCTCCGGTAGCGGCAGCCACAAAGGTATAATGGTGCACGTTCGGGATATTGGTTCCTGCAAAATAAGTCATGTTATCTAACTTATAACGAATTTGATAACCTTGAATTGCATTACAAGCAGGAGGTGTCCAATCCAAAATAATCTTTTTGCAGTTTACTAAATCTTGAGCATGTGCATCGAAGTCGGTAATGGTATTAAAACAATTTTCTGTAATACTATGTGTTACTAAATTACTATTAGGCCCGAAGGTAGAACCACCATTCGTACATCTGGCACGAATAGAAAATTGATATACTCCAACACCATCCACTAAGGTGATTGAATCAATTGTAGTATTGCTTTCGTTTTTATATTTAAAAGCAGTTGCATTCGGACTAATTTTGCGATAAGCAATTTGATATTGATTACTTGCAGCCGCTGTCCAATTTAAGGTAGCTGAAATACTTGGGCAAGAAACAGTAGCACTAATAGAATTAATGGTTACTGTACTTAAATCACATGGACCACCCGGAATCAACATGGAAGTTTTTGCCGTTTTTTGTAATGAATTATCTGTATTGCAATACCCTTCAATCCAAACTTCATAGGTATAACCAACAACAGGTGTATTATCACCGGCAGTGCGTGCACCGGTAGCAGTTGTTGCAGCAATTTTTGTGACAGCAAAATTATACCCAACACGTTGAAAACATAAGCTGTCATTGTGCGTGGTATAAGAAGTCCAGTTTGCACTAAGTGTACCTGCTGCATACGTTGGTGTAAATGAAGATTGCACAACACATACACCTTCATCGGTTTGTCCGTTGCAATTATCATCAATGCCATTAGCAATTTCAGTGGCACCCGGGTTTATAGCAGCGTTGGCATCGTTACAATCGGTATTGTTTACCGAAAAGCCAAACGGTGCGGTAAGGCTACACAACATCACAATTCCGCCGGTTCCGTACCCATCATGGTCAGCATCAACATAATACGGTTGTGCGGCATGAATAGCATTGTTGTTATCATCGCAATCGCCGCTGTTGCTGGCAGTTAGATTATAACCTGCTCCCGGATTGGTACACGATGAAGTAGTAGAAATATAATACCCGTCGTTATCGGCATCTAAGTACCAAGTGCTCGGAGTTGTAACGGTCAAATTAGTTGCAGCAGAAGGAGAGGAGCTGCAGCCTGCTGTAGTAACCACAACGGTATAAGCACCAGCAACACTTGTATTGTAATTTGTAAAAGTAGCACCACTAATGGAACCTCCATTTAAAAACCATTGATTACCACTTGCACTTGATGATGTTAAAGTGACCGAGCCACCGGTACAAAAGGTAGTAGAACCACCTGTTGAAATAGTAGGTGTTGCAGGTAATGAAGTAACAGTCAAAGTAGTTGCTGCGGAAGGAGAAGAGCTACATCCGGATGTAGTAACCACAATGGTATATGTACCTGCAACGCCGGTTGAAAAAGAGGGTGTGGTAACACCACCAATCGGGCTTCCGTTTCGATACCACTGATTGCCGCTTCCACTTGAGGAGGTTAACAATACCGAACCACCTTGACAAAAAGTAGTTGGACCACCTGCTAAAATAGAAGGTGTAGCAGGTATTGTGTTAACTGTTACTGTAGTACCACTTGAAGCTGCTGATGTACAACTGCCTGAAGTTACCTGAACCGTATAGGTTCCGCTTGAAGTAGCATTGTAAGTTTGATTAGTAGCACCACCAATCGGACTTCCATTTAAAGACCATTGATTTCCACTAGCACTAGATGAAGTCAAAGTAACGGAACCACCGGTACAAAAGGTAGTTGAACTACCTGCTGAAATAGTTGGAGTTGACGGAAGTGCAGTAACAGTTACATTAACGGTTTGATTAGCAGTTGCAGAACCATTATTCACTTGAATAATAAATTGATCGCTGCCGCTGTAACCACCGGTTGGTGTATAGGTTAAGCCACTTGGTGTTACACTACTTCCATTAGCAGCAGCAGTAGTAGTGAAACCACTTAAGCTACCATGTGCAGGAGGAGTTACTATGCTCCATGTTTCGGTAGCAGAGGTAGCTGCATCAGTAATAGTTAAATTGGAATTAATTGCAGTTGCCGATGCATTCTGACAAACAGTTAATGAGGTTGAGCCTGTAAATGAAGGTGTAGTGCCAAATGTAAAATTGGTATTGTTTAAAGTAACCGTTCCGGTTGAATAAGGAGCAGAGGTCCAGTTGATCGGGTTCACTAAGGCTGCTTTGATAGTAGCAATTGAACCTGTACGTGTGCCTGTATATAAACCGGCGATTGCATTGGTATTGTTATTATAAATATCGCTTAAAAACAAATGATACGTACTTAATTCACTTGGATAAAAGGAAACGAAATTAGTAGTTAAAGTATTACCGGCTGTAAGAAAATCATGTACATTATTAATGTCGGTACGTCCTTGCATCCCAATAATTTCGAGTGGGGTACCCATAAATGTGATAGGGTCGCGTGCTGCAGTTGTAGAGCCTATACTTGGACTGGAAGCATAATCAGTAGTTGTACCATCGGTAGTTGTACCGTAATACATAAAGATAACGCCACCGCTAGTGCTTTGCGAAAGACCTTGTGTGCCGCTACTACCGCCACAACCACATGCTGTTGCAACATAGGTATGTGAGCCAATGCTTGCAGTTGGTGTACTACCATTGAACAAGGTTATTACCGTTCCTTTGGCGATGGTAGTTCCGGTAGTGTTGGTCCATTTTGAAATACCGCCTCCACGAGCAGCATTGTTAGCGGCTGTTGCTGAGCCACCGGTTTGAAATTTACCATTAACAAATTTAATTACCGTGCCGGGACCTAAATCCACAAACGACACAAATTGAACTTCACGATTAGTATTAACCAATTGCATGTTCCAGCCGGTAATTAATACATCGCCGGTTTGTAAAACAGTAGCCTGGCTTTTAGCTACCAAATGCATCGAGACAAAGGCGAAGAGTAACAGTAGTGTTTTTTTCATAAAATGTAATGAATGGGGTTTATGTAATTATGTAGAATTTAAGTAATTAAGTTATAATAGTAGATTTACTAAAAAGATTAATGGGGGGGTGAAAGATAAAAGACGAGAGTAAAGATGAAGAAAATAATTAACAGTTGAGAATATCGAATAGTGTAGGCAAATAAGTCGAAATCAGCCTCGGAGTCCTCAGGCTGCACCAAGCTTCGGGTTACTAGAGCGGCGTTTAAGTTACTTTTTGGTACAACTCATCAAACCGCTAACCAAGCGGCTTTTCCAACTTTATTGGCTAATCGCTGTTCTTGAATAAAAATTAGCATTAATAATAATATTTCCTAGTTTTGTTTAGTTTTGCTGAAGCACCATTCCTCCATCTAAAACAAGCTTGTTTAGTTCATCTTATTGCTATCCACTATGAAGATTAAACTAACCGGTCTATTGAAGTCTTTTTGTTTAGCTATTAGTAGTTGTATAGCTTTATTCATTTCTACCAATGTATTTGCTGCTCAGCCTTTTACTATTGCAGGTTCGGCAGGACTAAATTTGGTAAGTTACTCTACCAATAAGCTTCATCCTTCGCGCGCTCCTTTTTCTTATAATGTGGTGAGTGCATTTACAATTAGTGCTTATGGTATTCAATTGCCGTTTAGTTTGGTGTATAGCGAACAAGAACGAACATTTACTCAACCTTTTAATCAATTTGGTTGTAGTCCGAAATACAAATCATTGACAACCTATTTGGGTTATTCAAACGTGTATTATTCTAAATTCGGATTAAATGGACATACCTTTTTAGGAGCAGGATTTGAATGGGATATCAAGCATATTCGTTTGGGTGCATTGTATGGGCGTTTTGATCGAGCGATTTCTTCGAGCATGGATTCTTTGTTAAAACCACATTATAAACGAACAGGTTACGCCTTTAAAGTTGGCTTCGGTAAACCGACTAATTTTATTGATTTTACCTATTTACATGCTAAAGATGCTCCGAATTCAATTACTGCTTTTGGATTCTATCAAAATACGAAGCCTGCCGAAAACGTTGTTTTTGGTATTGTAGCAAAAGAGCAAGTAAAAAATCATTTTGCTGTTGATATCGACTATGGTTTTAGTTTGTACACTGCTGATATTAACGCCGCTGCTTTTACTGATTATGAGATTAAATTTTCAAAACCGGTAACGGCCTTATTCACTACTATTAATCCTCGAATTAATACGAAGTACTTACAAGCAATGGAAGCAAGCATTGCATACTATCAACCTAATTTCGATTTCAAAATTAATTACCGACGCATAGAGCCAGGTTATAAATCAATGGGTGCTTATGAATATAATTCTGACCTGGAAAATATTACCCTGCAACCCGGATTTAAATTATTTAAAAAGCGAGTGTCGGTATCCGGTAGCTTGGGTACTCAACACGATAACCTTTTTAAAACTAAAGCTAGTACTTCTAAGCGAGTTATTGGTTCTGTAAATTTGGCTATCACTCCAAAACCAACGTATGGCGTTACGGCTCAATATGGTAATTACAGCGTAAGTCAAAGTCCGGGACTAACCTTAATCAACGACACCTTCCGCTTGGCTCAAGTAACCAGCAATGCAAGTCTTTCTACTTATTATACCATTCTACAAAAGAAACGTTCGCATTCTTTTTTGCTCATGTGGCAAATGCAAGATTTGTATGATAATAACAGTTTATCGCGTGCGGTATCTAATTACCAAACGCACAGTTATAACTTCAATTATGCTTTAAATTCCATTCATACCAAAACAAGTTGGAATTGCTCCTTTGCACTTACGGATGCCAAATCTTTTTATAGTACTAATCGGTATAAATCAATGGCGTTAGGTGTTACGCAACGATTGTTGAAAAATAAATTAAACACAGGTTTAACTGTTACGCGTACCTTGATGAGTGGAACCGGCACCGGTGGTACAATACATACGTTTAGGTTTACGGCTAATTTTAAACACAAACGAAACGGAATACGATTGAATTTAATTTATATGAATCGAGCATTGAATGTTACAACGATAGGTGCTAATTTATATGAATTAACAGGTACATTAGGATATGTTTTCACATTTTAAACTATTGTTATGAAAGGTAATAAATTATTGAATGCACTGCTGTTAATTATTGTATTAGCTAGTGGTAAAGGCTATGCTCAAACGTATAGCCTGCAATTAACACCGCAAATTATTGCACCTTATTCACCTTATTTATATGACTATGTAACTGATCCCTCGAAGTTGCAGCTAATTATAAGCAATACAACCAATCAATCTATCAAAATTAAATTGCACGTGTTGTTGGTGGGGTCGAATGGCATACGTATCGAATCAAATAGTCAGGCAGCAGTTAATGGTCCAATTGAAATAGCAGCTAATGGATTAGAACGTTTGACTGGATTAGATTTAGAACCGTATTTTCAAACAGCTGGCGGTACTTTTGAAGGAGTTACTTTAAGAGAATTGCTTACCAATAAGCCACTGCCGGAAGGTGACTATACCTTATGTGTTAATGCTTTGGATTATACGAATGGACTTCCGATATCAGATCCAAACGGTACTTGTACAAAAATTAATGTGAAGTATTTAGCTGCACCAACCATTATCAATCCAACTTGCGGTAGTATTATTTCTAATTCATTTGTACCAAACATTTTATTTTCATGGATGCCTCCTCCCGGAGCGTCAAACTCCTTAACTTATCAATTAAAAATCGTAGAGTTGGTGCCTTCTACCAGAAACCCTTACGACGCATTAAAGTCAGCAACTACGCCTGTTTTTTTTGAAGAAACCACTAACATGCCCTTTTATAATTATGGCCCTGCTAATACAGCCTTATTACCCGGAACTACCTATGCTTTTCAGGTTACTGCAATTGACCCTAACAACGCTAATTATTTTTTGAATGAGGGAAAAAGTGAAGTCTGTACCTTTACCTATGGCAATACTACTACTGATTCCTTATTAAATCTTTTTCAAACGAACACGGTATTAAATGGTGGGTCTAATGCACAAGCCAATCAATTTGGAGGCGGAATGAATGTTAGTGGCACCTTGCATTATTTATACAATACCGACGGTTTTAAGCCTGGTGAAAAATTGAGTTTGAAAAATGTACCTATACGATTAGTAAAAGAATATTTTATTTATTATCAGCAAGCTAAAGTGAATGTTAGTTTATTATCATCGATTTCCATTTCGGAAAGTGCCGGTGAAAAATACCTCATGGACATTCCAACCAATCCAAATCAGTTAGAAGAAATTGCAGTAACGACCACTGATGCCAATGGTAATTTTAATTTCAATTTCTCCATGGATAAAGCTTCGGGTTATATTGGATTAGTGGATGTAAGCGGGCTACCCGGTTTTAAAGAAAATCCCAACAATTCGAAATACATGCCCGAATTAGCAAATGTGCAAAGTATTCCGGATGGAAATGGAGGAACTAAATCAGTGCCGCTCAATTGGGATGGAACGAATAAAGAACCTTTGTTTTCAGTAATGCGGATCGAAATTTTAAACCCGTATTACTGGGGACCATTAACATCGACGCCTAATTTAAACAGTGCCGATGCCTATACTAAAGCTACTTATTTTGACGCATTTACCGATGATAAAGGTGCGCAATTAGGCGATATTAATGCGTATGTTAATGCGTATAATTTTGATGCGCAAATTAAATTGGTACAACAAACAAACGACTTTAGCAATGCAACAAATGACTTATCAAAATTTAATGTGTATGTATTGCAAAAGAAAAAATTTGCAAATCCATTTTTAGCACTAAATAATTCCGGAGATGGAGAAAAAAATTATTCTACAGCAGAACCGGAGGCAGCTACTCAACCACATTATTCTTCAGTAGGCAACAAAGAATATATTCCTGAATTCATCAAAAAAAGTGATTACGAAGTTGTTGCCATAGGACATACATCAAGTAATGGAAAAATCTTGTTCTCGCGTATGTTGGATTTTACGAAATACGATTATTCGTTTTATGCCGAAGCTGCTCCGGAAGTAAACGAATTGAACTACGCTATGCCCAAGATTATGAGTATGGCAGAGTTACTAGCAAGTGGCGCTATTAAAATGCCAAGTCTACCTTACGATAATAGTTATACCAGACCATTGCAACTATTGCTCTATCCCAAACCGGCTTGTATTTATGGATTTGTAAGACGAAACGACAATAAAACGATAGTCCCCAATGCAACGGTATCATTGCAAGCAGACTATTTACCGATTAGCCAAACTGCAACTTCTGCTACAACAGGGTATTATATTTTCGAACCCAATTTACCAAACCTGGCAAGTGGCACACATAACTTTGTAATTGATGCAACTAAAGCTGGCTTCATCGGTGATCAGCGTCAATTTTCAGGCACAATTAAAAACGGTCAAAAAGTACATTTTGATTTGGTGATTGATACGGCAGCTTCAATTAGTGGCTTTATACAAAATGAAAATGGAATTGGTTTGGATGCTTATATTACACTAAAGGGTGGTTCAAGTGTGGCTACAGTTAGTAATGGCTATCAGTCGGGTGCTGACGACCAATTAAAATATGCCCCAACATCTTTTACTATTGGAAGTCCGAAAGGCAATCAAGAGTTGCTTATTGAACCGAAAAATTATGACTATGAAGCAATCACGATGCAGGTGGCAGTTAGTAAATCGTTACTTCAACTTGGAACCATTACCTTAAAAAGAAAAGTGCATAGCATTCATTTTATTGTTCAAGAACTAAATACTGGAAACGGGTCGTTTATACAATTGAATCAACTTCAAAATACGGTAAAGATTGCGAATGCCAATTTGGAGTTAGCTAATTTGAATACAGTAATTAAATCGGATGCAAGTGGACTAGCCACTTATAATTTTTATGGTAATGCCGGAAGTACGATTCATGTAAAAGTGACAGCACCTAATGAATCCAATTACATTGCTAGTGAAATAAGTTTTAAAGTACAAGACAATAAAGGCAGTCAAGCTGTTTCGATTTATTTAAAAAAGGGTACCTCCGTTCATGGTTATGTTACAGTTGATGGAAAACCATTAGGTGGAGCGATGGTGGTTTTTAATACCGGTAATCCATCAACAAGCATTTTTACCAAAACTTTAACTGATGGTTATTATGAATTGCATGGAATTCCTGGCGGAAATCAGCTTTCGTTTAGTGCTTGTAAAGAAGGTTATATCGGTAAAACCACAAACGCTACTATTTCCATGGATGCTGCCAATCAAATTATGTTTGAATTGAAAAGCTCCACAATGAATATAAATTCGATGTTGAATTTTCCGATGCTGATAACACAATACGATGAAGCCAATCAATTGGTAAGCGGGTATTTTCATAACCTGCAATCGAATGCCGACTTCAAGATTTTGAAAGATTCATTACTTCCATTTAGCGGAATTAAAGTAACCAAGCTTACCAATAAATTTAACGTTACCTATTTGAATCCGGTTAAGCTTCCATTGGTTACCGATTTAAATAAAATGGAATTGGGAGTTCAAGGAACAACAGTTAAAATCACCTTAATCGATCAGGATGGAATAAAGATTACTTATAAAACAGGAAGCGCTGTGATTGGAGTGATTAAAGCCAAAGCAATTATTGATTTCAATACCATTAAAGGTACAAGCGACTTATCAGCTATTGATACCGTTTATTTACGCTCAGGTGTTGCATTATCTACTCCCGATGCCATAGCTACGATAACCGCAGATGCTACAGCTCCTTATGGAGCAGCAATTGCATTAAGTAATGCAGCAGGCAAAGATTTTAAAATGACCTATCAAGGTATCCCGCTAAATTTTGCAGCAATGAGTAGTTTCATTAGTGGCAGTAAAATGCATCTTTTCGGAAATGCCAATGTGCGCCTTAAAATTGATGCCCAGCAAACGAAAACAATTGCAATACCTATTAAAGATTTTATTTTAGATAATACGGGAGTTACTGAAAAGTTACAGCTTACTAATTGTACTATTCCCTTGCAACAATGGAATTTAGAAACAGCGTCTTATTGTTTAGGTCCGAATGGATTTCGATTGAATGATGGAAAGATACTCAGTTC
>JAHEYX010000007.1:0-8499 GCA_023251415.1 Chitinophagales bacterium | reverse complement strand
TACGGTACTTTTAAAATCAACAATTTGGATTTGGCAGGAGTAGCTACCTTAGTGATTGATAAACCTGAGAATGCACATTTTCATTTCGAGCCTTTGCAAAACCGTTGGGAGTTTCTCATTACTGCTCCTTCGAATGAATCTATTGGTCAGGTGTTTGGATTAACGCCATTAACCGAACAATTAAAATTACAAGCATTTAGTGTCAATAGTCAATCCAAATATGCGCACATACAATTGGCAAACAGTTCTAAATCAATTGGTGTATACAATAACTTGGCTTCTTATCAACTTAATACATTTGATGTTTCTCCGGATGCCAAACAATTGAGTTTAAACGGTGGCTTAATTGATTTGCACATTCCGGGATTAAATGCGGTTCAAAATAACTCATTGTTGTTTGAAAAGGTGGGAGGTGTAGTACAAGTTAAAATATTACCTATGAAATTAAGTGGCTTCCTAAAAGGTGTAAATATGCTGTTTAATCTACCGGCTGATGCACTTCAGGAAAATGGAATAAGCTGCTCAGGAAAATTATGGGAGAATCTGAATCAAACTACACAAGAAATGTATCATTTGGATGTGAAAATAAATCATACCGTTAATCAAAGTACGATAAGTATTGATCCGTTAGGGAATCGAACTTTATATATTGATAAAGAACATACCCGTTCTTTTTCAAACTTAACCGGAGCTATGAATACAATAGCCAACAATACCGATTGGACTTATTTTAAATTTAGTGGAGCACTGAGTGGAACGCCTGATTTGAGTGGTGAATTAGCTTTCACAATTAAAGGTGAAATTCTTATGGATCCAAATCAAAAAAATATAAAAGTAAAAAGCATGAATGATTCTGGTACCGGAATAAGTCAAGGTGAATTTGATTTTACTACAGGGGCCTTTTATGCTAAATTAACTATACCTACTGAAAGCCTTGGCGGAGGTGTTACCTTTGGAGGTAATGCAGGTTTAGCAATTAACACTAACGGATGGTATTTTGCAGGGTCCGGGGTATTGGGCTTTCCGAACCCCTTTATAGATAAGGCTAATTGCGCTATTTTAATGGGCAATTATAGTAAGGCTACAACTGATAATGGAATAGTAGATGTTTTTGCTGGTTCGAAATTTTATCAAATTAAACATCAAATCCCCGGATTGCTTTCGAACTCATTAAATGGAATTGTTGTAGATGCGGTAGTAAGCAAAAGTGTACTCGATCATGCTGAAATGAATTGGGGCCCGGTTGCTAAACTTCGTTTAAATTGTGATGTATTTGCCGATACCTATTTTGCGGCTGATTTTAGTTCATCCAAAACAATTGCGGTGGGCGGAATGCTTGGAGCAGAAGGTAATTTAGAAGCTGATTTAAACGGAATGGTGGCTTGTGTTTACGGTTCAGCCGATGCAACTGTTGATGGATATGTTAAAGGTGCTATAACAAGCAATGGCAACTATTGTTTAAGTGTTGGGGGTGATGTTAGTATTAAAGGTGAATTGGGTATTGCAGCCGGAGAATGTGTTTGGCCTAACTCCTGCAACTCAGTAGCTTGTCCGAGTGTATTAGCAATCGGGACCGGAATTGGAGCGGGTGCAGAATACACAGTTGGAAATGCAGGTTGTGATACCGGATTAAAATTATATTTAAAATAACTTTTTATGAATGCAATTGGGTTAAAGATATTGTGTTGTTTTTTGTTGCTGAGTACGCTGATTAAGGCGCAAACAAACGATTCTGTAAAAATTGAATGTGGTGGTAATGGGATCTATTTGCTATCGAAAGGCAATTGGCAAGCAATTAATCATTCAGCTAACAATGCAGTTAAATGGCGAATTGAAAGAAAGGAGCAAAAGGAATCGCATTATACCATCATCAAGCGATTGACAGCTGTATCAACTTATACAGAATTTGCTTTTCGACTAAAAGCAGCATTCGCCGATTGCCCATTTCAAGTGGATACATCGAGTTATAATGCAACCGTGATTTGGAATGATTTACAAACGAATAATGAAAAAGCAAAAACCTGGCTTGCAACAATTCCTGTGGCGCTTGCATTGGGAACAATGTATTTGGATCGTACGGCCATTGTAAATTCAACCTATACTTATAAGTGGTGTATCGAAAATGCAAAATCAACTACATTAACTGAAATGCATACTTCGAAATTAACTTATGCGAAGGTTAGTGATTTAGCCAATAGTAAATTTTTATCTTCTGCTTCAACAATAAGCGGCTGTACAACTTATTGGCAAACTTCCATTAAAAACAAGGAGGCTAAGTTTTTATTGTGGAGACTGGATTCTGCAACTCAAACTTTTCAAAATACCAATGCTAAAATTAGTCTTAAACCGCAGCAAGATAAATTGGTAATTGAAGCCTATGATAACAGGGCAAACTATGGAACATTGGTGCATTATCGTCTAGAAGCTTTAACCTCTTGGGGCTGTATAGGAGCTGTTTCAAATACAGCAACAGTGGGCACTTATGAGTTAACGAATCAATTTATGCCTACAAATTTTGAAGTTAAAAATTCAGATTCCATTGCAGCTTTAGCACTTACTTGGACACTTCCTTTTCCTAAATACATTAAATCGATTCTTCTTCAAAAAAGTGATAAGAAAGATGGAGCCTATCATTACCTAGCAGAATTACCTGCTACTGCTAAATCTTATTTAGACTTTGCAGTAAATTCGACGAGTGTGTATTATTATAAAATACAGCTCCGTGGATATAATACCGGCGATTCTAAATGGTCGGACCCGGTAAGAGCCGTTTATTTTAACCCCTTTGCTCCTGCGCCGCCTAAAATAATCAGCTATCAAGGTATTCACAACGGTTGTAAAATTACTATTCAAGCTAATACTAAAGGCATTCAAGGCTTTCGAGTTTTTAGAAACACCACATTCGATCCAACTATGCATCAAATAATTGCCTTTATTAAAAACGATGATTCGCAAATTGAATTTGTAGATAGCAGTTCTGTTTTGAATGGTAAAACTACATACGGTTACTGTTTTAAAGCAATAGCTGATGGTGCATTAGAAAGTAGTAATTCCGACACGATTTTTGTACATCCACTTATTAAATCTTTACCACCAACTCCAATTGATGTTGAAGTAATAGCCTTAAACAATGGAATTAAACTCATTTGGAAAGATATGCGCATCATGGATGAAAGTATAATTGCTTATCAACTCTATTATAGATTAGTTGGTCGTACTGATGCATGGACCAAAGTTGACGCATTACTTCCGGCAACCGTAAATTCCTTTACCGATACCATTCTACAGCATCAAAATGATGAATTTGCTCTAAGCGCTATTGATGGTAACAATACCTGCAGTGCCATGTCCCCTGCGGTGCATTTACCAAAAATGAAAATAGAAGTGATTGAAGGTATTCAAAACCTAAGCGCATTTAATACCAAGGAAGGCGTTAAAATTAGTTGGACACCTTTGGATATCAATACTAAGGGCTCCTATTGTATTTACCGCTATTTAAGAAATGGTAAGCCTGAACTACTGGCTAAAATTCCTTACACTGAAATTCCGGAATATTTAGATTCAAAAGTGCTTGTAGGAAAGCGGTATTTTTATACAGTTCGTTTTATGGATGAAAGTAAAAACGAAAGTTTGCCAAGTAACGAAGTGAGTATAGTAAGATAAACTTAACTATAACGTTGTATCACCGCTTTTAATTGCTCCATAGGAACTACACCGGATTGGCGCCACAGTATTTTGCCGGCTTTGAAAAGCAGTAGGGTAGGTACACTTTGAATTTGATAAGCTTGCGCGGCAGCCAAATTGTGATCGACATCAATTTTAATGATTGTGGCTTGTTCGCCAATGGCAGATTTTAATGATGCTAATATTGGCGCCATCATTTTACAAGGGCCACACCATTCAGCCGAAAAATCAACTAAAACGGGTTTCTCACCTTGTATTAAAGATTGAAAGCTACTCATGATTTTGTTGTTTTAGTGTAGTTGATGAAGGCAGTCCGCATGCACTGCCAACACAACCGGTATTGGTTAAGGCTTGTAACAATACAACGGCACCAAATGCGCCACTCAAGGCATCGGCATTGTAAATAGCAGTGCCAATAATAAATAGCGCTGTGCCGGTAAATAGTGCGCGACGTATAGTCCAATTCGTAAACAGCACTTGCTTGATTTTAAGAAGTTGCATAACGACAACAAGTTTAGTTTAGTGTTTCAACCGATCAACAGCCATCCAACTTCCACCGTTGTGAACTTGTGTAAATCCGTTTGCTTTTAATACGCTTTTAGCAGCACCACTACGCATACCGGAGGCACAACAGGTGATAACGGCTTGTTCTTTTTTTAATTTGCTCAGTTGTCCGTTTAATTGATCTAAAGGAATATTAATGGAACCTTTTACGTGTCCGCCTTGGTATTCGCCTTTGGTACGTACATCTAAAATAACAGCGCCTTCTTTAATCAATTGGCGTAAATCAACTTTAGGCTGGGTTTGAAATAAATTTTTAATAAAGGATAACATAAGGGTGTTTTTAAAAGCAATTGCTATCAACTGCTTTGATTATAAAAAGCATAGTAGCACTAAAAGTTATAGCAACTGTCGTATATTAAACAAACACTACAATAAGGATTTATTACCGTATTACCTGCGACTTAAGCGTTGGCATTTTTTTCGGCATCCGGATCATAATGCACAAAAAACGATAACCAAATGGTTCTGGATAAGCGCATCATATAAGGTTGAAAAGCCGCCAAAAACAAGGCATTGGCACCAAACCACCAAAACACTTTATAATCGTCTAACGAAAACCCAATGAGTACATAGCAAATTACAAAAGAGGTAAACGTAATGGCAATAGAAAGCGCATAACTGACGTATCCGGTACCGTACCAAAAGCCGGTTTCGATTTCTGTTTTTTGTCCGCACACCGGGCAATGTTCATTCATTTTCAAAACTCCGTTAAAGGCGTAAGGGTTATCATGAACAAACAATTTACCTTTTCTACAATGAGGGCAATTGGTTTTTAATGTACTGATCAATAAGTTAGGCACAGCTTTCATGTAGTGGTAATCGTTATTTAATGGTCTAATTGCTGTTTAACGGCAAACCAAGGTCCGCCATTACTACAAGCAATTCCCTGACGTTGCAATACGGTTGCTGCCACATTACTGCGGCCTCCGGAAGCGCAACACAAAATCAGGTTTTCCATGTGTTTAAAATCTTCGAAATGGTGTTCCAATACTTGTAAAGGTATATTAATACTTCCGGCAATATGTCCGGCTTCAAATTCTTCAACCGTGCGCACATCCACTACGGTACAAGGCACTCCATTTTTTTTATGAGTAAATTGTAAAGTATCCATGGCTCGATTTATTCTTTTGTTTTGGTTTTACAAGTAGAAATACCGAATGGCAAATATAGCGGACAAAAGCTTATAAATGCAGTAAGAATAAAAACACCTGCTAAAACAAGCAATACAATAGCTAAAGTGCCACTGATTACTTGAGCGAAATACAAGCTTGCAATGGCTATGGCCACAATGATGCGAATGATTCGGTCGATAGCCCCCATATTCTTTTTCATATTGATTTTTGTTTTAATTGTTGCTGCAAAGTTAGGCGAGGTGCATAGTCGTGTTCGGTACAAATGTTCCATAAACCACTATTTGGCTGAAGAATAGTGGCATTAACTAAAAAAAATACTGTAAAAGGTGCGAATAAGCTGTTTTAAAGCTGCAACAACTCTATGGTATTGCGCCCTAATTTAACCAAATCTTTTTGCTCCATTTGACGCAGTAAACGACTAATGGCTTCGCGATGTGAATGCATTTCATCGGCTATTTGTTGGTGTGTAATTACTAAAACAGTGGTTTGCAGCGCCTTGGCACGTTGTTGCAAATAATGCAGCAACTGTTCGTCCATGTGACTGAAAGCTATCAAATCAATTACTTGTAACAATTCACCAAAGCGATTGCTGTACGTTTGGTTAATATAGGCACGCCACTCGGCATACTTCATCCACTCTTCCAGTTGTCGAGCAGGCAATTGAATAAGCGTAGTGGTATCTTCGGCAATGGCTTTAACCATGCTGGTTTTACCGGCCTGGCAACAATTAATAGCCATAGCACACGTTTGACCCGGAAAGAGGTGGTATAAAAAAACATCGCGCCCCTGTTCATCTTCACGCATTATGCGCAGTACCCCTTGTTCAACCAAAGGCACAAAAACAATAGGATCTCCCGGACGAATCATTACTTCATCCTGGGCTATGGTTTTGCGGCGCGCAAATTTTTCTAAATCGGCTAATAAAGCAGGATCACGAAAGAGTTGTTGGAGCATGGAGCTATTGTTTCGGAGCGCAAATATAATGAATGCAGGCAGAATCAATCGGAAAGCTTATTTAAGCAAGAATAGCTGCTGCCAATGCTGTTTATTGTCTGCTAGCATTTTTTCAAAAGCGAAGGAGCGTTAATATCCCCCAAAACAAGGTAGCTTATTTTAATAAAAAATGCGTTTCTTTAGGACAAGTAAATCACCTTTTCACTAAAAGCGTTATTCTTTAATTTATGAACAAAAAAACACTACTACTTGGTTTTATGGCTTTATTGACTGCCTGTCAAAACATTCAACAAAATCGCAAAATTGCGGTTACTTATCCCACTACAGATACGGTTAATCAAGTGGATGATTATTTCGGGACTAAAATAGCTGATCCGTATCGTTGGTTAGAAGACGATACCGCAGCTAAAGTAAAAGCCTGGGTGGATACCGAAAATGAAGTGACGCAAGGTTATTTAAAGCAAATTCCGTATCACGATAAAATTCACGAGCGCTTAGCTGAAATCTGGAATTATCCAAAATATTCTTCTCCGTTTAAAAAAGGCGAATTCTTTTTCTTCTACAAAAACGATGGCTTACAAAACCAAGCTATTTTATACAAACAAAAAGGAGAAAACGGCACACCTGAAGTATTCTTAAATCCGAATGAGTATTCGAAAGACGGAACAGTAGCTTTAGGTGGCGTTTCTTTTTCACACGATAAAAAATACGTTAGCTATACCTTAGCTGCAGCCGGTAGTGATTGGCAAACCATGTATGTGAAGGAAGTAGAAAGCGGTAAAGTGTTAAGCGATACGATACGTTGGATTAAATTTGGAGGCGGTTCATGGTACAAAGACGGTTTCTTCTACAGCGGTTATCCAAAGCCGGATGAAAAGAAAATGTACAGCAATGCCAGTACCGGTCAAATCGTATTATACCACAAATTAGGCACACCACAATCGAACGACGAAGTAGTGTATAAAGATGATTCGCATCCAAAAAGATATTACGGTCCGTATGTTAGCGAAGACGAAACGTATTTGTTTATGGACATCAGCGAAGGTACTTATGGTACCGAGTTGTGGTATAAAGATTTAAGCAAAGCCAACAGCAAATTGCAATTGTTATTTAAAGGGTTTGATTACGAATACAGCGTTATTGATAATGTGGGCAGCAGCTTGTTGGTTTATACCAATGATGGTGCAGCTAACAAACATTTAGTAGCAGTTGACTTAGCTAATCCGGATAAGAAAAATTGGAAAGAAATTATTCCTGAACAAAAAGAATTGTTGAGCAGTGTAGGTACTTGCGGTGGTAAATTGTTTGCCGAATATTTAAAAGACGCGTGTACGGTTGTGAACCAATACGATTACAGCGGTAAAATGGAACGTAACTTGCAATTGCCCGGATTAGGCACTGCCAGTGGCTTTGGTGGTGATAAAGAAGATCAAAGCTTCTTCTATACATATACTTCATTTACTTATCCGCCTGCAATTTTTAAATACGATATCAGTACCGGTGCATCCAGTTTGTTTAAGAAATCGGATGTAAAATTTAATGCTGATGATTATGTAACGGAACAAAAATTCTACACCTCAAAAGATGGTACGAAGGTGCCGATGTTTATTGTTCACAAAAAGAACATCACACTTGACGGTAATAATCCTTGTTTGTTGTATAGCTATGGTGGATTCAGTATCAACTTAACACCGGGCTTTTCGGCATCACGTATTTTATTTTTAGAACACGGCGGTATTTATGCTATGCCAAATATTCGTGGTGGAAATGAATACGGCGAAGCATGGCACAAAGGCGGTGCATTAGCGAATAAGCAAAATGTATTTGATGATTTTATTGCTGCTGCAGAGTTTTTAATCAAAGAGAAATATACTTCATCGGCTAAATTAGCTATCAGCGGGCGTAGTAACGGCGGTTTATTGATTGGCGCGTGTATGACACAACGCCCCGATTTATTTAAAGTAGCTTTACCGGGTGTAGGAGTATTGGATATGTTGCGTTACCACAAATTTACTGTTGGTTGGGGTTGGAGTGTAGAATACGGTAACAGCGATAACCAAGAACAATTCAACTACTTGATCAAGTATTCGCCATTACACAATGTGAAGAAAACGGCTTATCCTGCAACCTTAGTTACGACAGGTGATCATGATGATCGTGTGGT
>JAHEYX010000237.1 GCA_023251415.1 Chitinophagales bacterium | reverse complement strand
GCTATTCCCTATTTTGGCGTTTGCAATTCCCTAATTGAATTAGTTCAAAAAAAGGTTCGGCAATTTCTATTCGAAGCTCAAAATTATTGACAAAAAGGTATCAAGCGGGGGATTCGAGACATGGATGATTTGACCAATTTGCTCAAAACATCCAAGCATTAACTGACAATTTTGCATTCGTACATTGAACTGATACAATTCCGAATTGCGCTGATGCAATTCCCTATTAAGGCAAATGCAATTACCCATTTGAATTGATGCAATTCGGGGTTAGGTCATTTCAATTCGAAGCTCAAAAGTTTTGACCAAAAGGTATCATGCAAGGTATTCGAAACAAGGATGATTTGACCAATTTGCTCAAAACAGTTAAGCAATTAATACCAATTTTTCAGTAGAGACTTGAAATGACTCAATTCCGAGTTGCTCGGAGGTAATTAGGTAATAGGTCAAATACAATTACTTAATAGGTACGATGTAACGCGGGGTTAGGTCATTTCAATTCGAAGCTCAAAAATTTTGAACAAAAGTTATCAAGCGAAGTATTCGAGACGAGGATGATTTAACAATTTGCTCAAAACATTCAAGCAATTAATACCAATTTTCCAGTCAAGGTTTGTAATGATTCAATTCCGAATTGCTCGGTTGTAATTTCCTATTTGGGGTAATCTATTCCCTAATTGAATTAATTCAAAAAAAGTTCGTCTATTTGCAGCATGGAAGCCAAAAAGAAAATAATCATACTTGGAACAGCACATCCGCTTAGAGGGGGATTAGCAGCTTATAACGAGCGATTGGCTATGCAACTTCAACAAGAAGGATACGAAGTTATCATCTATACCTTTACGTTGCAATATCCGAATTTTCTTTTTCCGGGTTCGTCACAATATGCAACCGATCCAGCCCCTGCCAATTTGCAAATTAAAGTTCGAGTAAATTCTATTAATCCTTTTAATTGGCTAAAAGTAGGATGGGAAATAAAGCGTGAAAATGCGGACATACTTATCGTTAAGTTTTGGCTACCCTTTATGGGACCCTGTTTTGGAACAATAGCACGATTAGCCAAAAGCAATAAGCTAACTCGCATCGTTAGTATTTTAGATAATGTGATTCCTCATGAGCATCGGCCCGGCGACAAGGCCTTCACCAAGTATTTTATTGGAGCTGTGGATGGGTTTATTGCGATGAGTGAATCGGTGCAGGCCGACTTAAAAACGTTTACACAAAAGAAAACTTGTCTGTTTATTCCACATCCAATCTATGATAATTTTGGAGAACAAGTTGAAAAGTCTATTGCACGCAAAGCGCTCGACATTAATGCAACAGAACGTGTTATTTTGTTTTTTGGATTTATCAGACGCTATAAAGGCTTGGATTTATTGCTCGAAGCTATGGCTGACGAACGCGTTGCTAAACTAAATATAAAATTATTGATTGCCGGCGAGTTTTATGAAGATCGCAGTTATTACGATAATTTGATTGATAAATATCAATTAAAAAACGCGCTATTGCTTCACACCGATTTTATTCCGAATGAATCGGTAAAAAATTATTTTGGTGCAGCAGATTTAGTCGTTCAACCATATCGAACTGCAACACAAAGTGGTATTTCACAAATGGCGTATCATTTCGAAAAACCTATGCTGGTTACTAATGTTGGGGGGTTACCCGAAATTGTTCCGCATGGTAAAGCAGGTTTTGTTGTAAGTCCGGAATCCAATGCGATTGCTCAGGCTATTGTTGATTTTTACGTTAATTCTTTAGAAGAAAATTTAATTAATGGTGTTAAAGCAGAAAAGAAAAAATATCTTTGGGAGCACATCACCAATGGCATTCGAAAATTGGCTCATGTGAACTAAATAGTTATTATTAGATTATTACCTATGTATTTTATACTCAAGCGATTATTGGATTTAGTGGTTGTGATTTTTGTAATTTTATTGCTCTCCCCGTTACTTATTCCGATTATTATTGGTTTAAAACTCACCGGTGAAGGCGAAATTTGGTACGGACAAGATCGAGTGGGTTACAAGAACAGGCGTTTTAAGATTTGGAAATTTGCCACCATGTTAAAAAACTCTCCGAATATTGGTACCGGGGATATAACGATGCGTAATGATCCACGTGTGACGCCTTTAGGCAAATATTTGCGTATTTCAAAAATGAATGAGCTCCCACAGTTGTTCAATGTATTATTGGGTGATATGTCGCTTGTTGGTCCTCGTCCATTAATGCCGGTAAGTTTTGAGTATTACAATGATGAAGTAAAGCAACAAGTATATAACAGTGTTCCGGGAATTACCGGAATTGGATCATTAGTTTTTAGAGACGAAGAACAATTGGTGTCAAGTCAAAAAGAGTTTGAAAATCCTCGCGATTATTACCGCCAACGCATTTATCCTTATAAAGGGCAATTAGAAATGTGGTATCAAGCCAATAAATCGTTTTTAACCGACTTGGTTATATTATTTTTGACAGCTTACAGCATTGTTTTCAAAAATAATAAGCTAGTTTATCGCATTTATAAGACCTTACCACCAAATCCTTTTCATTAAAATTGAAATTGAACGCTTTTATTTTAAGGAATTATTATATTTGCGCCAAAACACTATCCATTGAACAGGTTATTGCAATTTGAATCCCCACAGTTATTATTTCCCATACTAGCATTTGGATGTGCATTTTTAATCACATTAGTATCCATACCATCCATAATTCAAGTAGCTCGCTTAAAGCACTTATTTGATGAACCGGATGATTATCGCAAATTACATAAGCGTGTTGTGCCAACATTAGGTGGTTTAGCCATTTTTGCGGGATCAATAATTTCAGTGTTATTGTTTACCGATGGCAGTGAGTTCGTTTCCCGACAATATGTGGTTGCAGCGGCCATGATTCTTTTTTTTCTGGGTATTAAGGATGATATAATTATACTTTCCCCGTATTCTAAATTTTTAGGACAGTTTGTTTCTGCAATGATTATTGTATGGGCGGGTGATATTCGTATAACAACAATGGGTGGTTTGTTTGGTGTGCATGAATTGAGTTATGAATTAAGCATTGGATTCAGTATTTTAACTATTATGGTGATTGTCAATTCGTTTAATTTGATTGACGGTATTGATTGCTTAGCCGGAACTATTGGGTTTATTGTTACTTCGGCCTATGCAGCCTGGTTTTATAAAGCCGGATTTATTCAACCGCTGATTTTGAGCATGGCTATCATGGGTTCAATATTGGCATTTTTGCGCTATAATATTACACCTGCTCGTATTTTTATGGGTGATACCGGCTCCTTATTAATCGGAACTATTATTGCGGTGCTCACCTTGCAATTCATCAATATGAACCATTTGGCTGCTGAAAGCCACCGCTTGCAATCAGCCCCTGTATTAGCCTTCGGTATCATGATTATTCCTTTATTTGACTTAATGCGCGTTTTCGCCTTACGTCTTTCTAAAGGTCAATCGCCTTTTATGGCTGATAAATTACACATCCACCACCAATTATTACGTTTAGGCTTAACGCACTTAGAAACCACATTTATTTTGGGGTTGATTAACGTTATATTTATCGTATTCATCTTTTCCTTTCAAAGTATTGCAATAAGTTATTTAATGAGCATCATTTTAGTTGTTGCAATTTTATTGTCTGTTTTAGTTAGTTATCTTGTTAAACGAAAAAATAATGAGTAAAATTAAATTTGCTGTTATCGGGCTTGGTCATATTGGAAAACGCCACGCTCAAATGATTAAAAATAATGAATGGGCTGAATTAGTAGCCGGAATTGATTGCAATGCCACGTTGAAAGCTGATATTGAAAGCACTTTTGGTTGCCCGTTTTTTAACTCTGCAGAAGAATTTTTTGCGAGCGGCATTAAAGCCGATGTGATAAATGTATGTACGCCTAACGGTTTACATGCTCAACACGCCATTTTGGCTTTGGAAAATGCCTGTCACGTAGTAGTAGAAAAACCTATGGGTTTAACTAAAGCAGATTGTGAAAAGGTAATTTACAAATCATTACAAGCCCATAAACATGTGTTTTGTGTGATGCAAAATCGCTATAGTCCACCAAGCGCTTGGTTGAAACAAGTTTTAACAGAAGGTCGTTTGGGCAAAATATACATGGCTCAAATTAATTGCTATTGGAACCGTGATGAACGTTATTATAAAAAAGGAGGTTGGAAAGGAACGCTTGATTTAGATGGCGGTCCGTTATTTACACAATTCAGCCATTTCTTAGATATTATGTATTGGCTATTGGGTGATATTAAAAATATTACTGCCCGTTTTGAAAACTTTAATCATGCGTACACCCCATTTGAAGATTCAGGCGCTGTGAACTTTGATTTTTATGATGGTGGTTTAGGCGTTTTCAATTATTCAACCAGCAACTGGGATAAAAATCTGGAAAGTAGTTTGACCATCATTGGTGAAAAAGGAAGTATCAAAGTAGGAGGGCAATACATGGATAAAGTTGAATTCTGTCATGTAAAAGATTACGAAATGCCTGAATTACCGCCTTCTAATCCACCAAATGATTATGGTGCTTATAAAGGCAGTGCAGCCAATCACCACTACGTTATTGAAAATGTTATTGATACCTTACAAGGTAAATCAACTGCTACTACAAACGCTTTAGAAGGTTTGAAAGTAGTAGAAATAATTGAACGTATTTACGCTTTGAAAGCCAAGTAATTGGTTTTTTCTAATTGCTTTACTTAGTAGCCTATGTGTGCCATTGCCGGTATTATCGATTGGAATGCGAGCGGATCATTGGAGGCACAACTCAATCAAATGCTTGCCATTGCAGTGCATCGTGGTAGAGATGGGCACGGAACTTACTGTAGTAATGGCATTCATTTAGGGCATAATCGCTTAGCTATTATTGATTTAAGCGCTGCAGCTCAACAGCCCTTTCTTGCTGATTCAACAGTGGTTGTGTTTAACGGTGCCATCTACAATTACATCGAATTAAGAAAAGAACTTATTGAACTAGGGTATACTTTCACTACCCAAAGTGATACTGAAGTTATTGCCGTTGCGTATCGGGCATGGGGTACGGCTTGTGTAAAACGTTTTAACGGGATGTGGTCATTTGCCCTGCACGATCAAAGCAGCAATCAATTGTTTTGTAGTGTCGATCGATTTGGAGTTAAACCGTTTCATTATACGAATTATAACGGTCGATTCTATTTCGCCTCCGAAATCAAACAATTGCTCACACAAGTGCCTGCAGTGGCTAATTATAAGGTATTGGCAACCTACTTGTGCTTCCATTTGGAAAATTATAATGCAG
>JAHEYX010000236.1:4152-5318 GCA_023251415.1 Chitinophagales bacterium | reverse complement strand
GGTCAAGATGTACAAGTTGGTTTTGCTACCATGTCAGATTGGGATAAAGCCTCTACTTATTCTGCTTCCTTTGCTAATTCACATGACTTAACAGCTAATTTAAGTCCTGATCCAAGCAGCAATTACATGTTAGGATTTCACCCTGACTTAACCGTTGGTTTTGAATATGCAAAATGGAATAACCCAACTGTTCCTGCTAATTTGAGCGGTGTAGATTTGGTGTCAGGTGCTACAGATAATCAATTGTTAAGCTTCTTAAGCTTCGAAGTAAGCAGCTCATCAAACAATGGTGGTGGTACTGCAAACGGAATTAATGAAGTAAATCAAGCCAATAATTATTACTTAAGCAGCACAATTACTAGCAATCAAATTCAAATCAACGCCACAACATCAACTAACTTCACGATTGAAATATATAACGCATTTGGTCAGTTGGTGATGAACACCACCAATACCGGAGCTGCAACTGTAATGGATGTACAAACTTTAGCAACCGGAATTTATTTTGTAAAAGCCGGAACTTCAACATTGAAATTCATTAAACAATAAGCTATACTACTAAACATAAAAAAGTCTCCTTGTTGTTGTTCAAGGGGGCTTTTTTTATTGATGTATATAAATACTAAATTATACAAAAGCGAAAATAAATCGGCAAGCAGCCGTTACCAGAAAAACGACTGATAATAAAAGCAGCCATTTATGCCAATATCCGTTTAAGGAACTGAAGAAGGTATTGTCCTCTTCTTTTCTACTTTTCCAAGCTACCCAATAAAAACTAACCAAAGAACCCAGTAATAACGCTGAATAAATGTAAAAAGACAATCCAATGGATTTCAATTTTAAACTAAACCAATTTAAATGATCGAAACTGGAATTAAATTGAAAATCAGAAATGGAGCTCCATAATCCGGAATAAAAATTCATTCGTAAATCGGATGTACGGAAGTAGGGAAGGTAAAGGCATAAGAATAAAATAGCCAGTAAAATTATTGTTTTAATGTTTTGTCGGGTGTTTTGACGTGATAAAACAATAGGTAATAAAATAAGGGTTCCGATATTAGAGGCTAGGGCGAAAGCGAAGAATAAGGCGGCTCTGAAACGCTTTTCACTAAACCAAAAATTTAACGCAACCAATAAGAAGCAAATAGGAATTGCCAAGAAATTGA
>JAHEYX010000236.1:0-4142 GCA_023251415.1 Chitinophagales bacterium | reverse complement strand
TAACACTATTGGATTCAGTGTATAATATAAGAGGTAATAATTGGGTTGTTTAAATCGTTTAAAGAGCAGCATTAATTGCCCGATAGTAGCCATTTCAGCGCTCCAAACGATAAACTTTAATAAAAGTATAGCTAAGTATAATCGGAAATACGAAATCTAAAATTTTGAAATCATTTTCTAAAATCTTGAAACATTGACAAAAGTAAAGAAAAGCCCCCAAATTTGGAGGTTTTTCTCATTTTATGACATTTTGTCCTATTCTAATTACCCCTGTTTTGGGTATTTTTTGCGGTAAATTTCGACAATATTATAGTTGGCGGTCAATACCTCAACTTTAGGTTTTCGCACCCCTTTTGCGGCGCTTACGATAGCCTTAACTTCTACCTGATACCACCCGTTTTCTTTGACATATTTATCAAGTATTTTTGAGGGGTAACTGCTTAAAAGAAATCGGCCTTTAATGCCGGACAATGTCTTCAACAACTCATCATAATTCTCCTCGGTATAACCACCATAATGACCCATATCCGAGTTGAAATATGGAGGGTCAACATAATGAAATGAGTTAATTCCATCACGAGAGGTAATGACCTTTAAAGCATCCCGACACTCAATACTGCAAGATTCTAATCTTTCAGCATAATCAGAAGTGAATTTAAACTTCTTATTTTTCACTTTCCGAGCTACACTATTCTTGGCTCCGTTACCACCATCATAACCCCAAGAGCTGCTTAGTTGGCCACCAAATCCTTGAGCACTTAATACCCAAACAGCCCATGCTCTTTTAACGTCCGAAAACAACTCAGGGTTGTTGTATACAACCCATGCTTGCCGGTGCGATTTATGGCTATTTAAAGTCTCTGAAATAAGAGCTTTAAGCTCCTTGAATTTACGCTGTGTTACTTGGTAAAAGTTAACCAACTCACCATTCAAATCGTTAATGGTTTCAAGCTCACTTTTTGGCTTGGCAAAAAAAACCGCACCTCCACCGAAAAATGCTTCCGTATATACATGGTGATCAGGAATAAGCGGCAAAATATGTCTTACCATATTTTGCTTACCACCATAGTAGGTGATTGGAGTAGTCAGGTTGAATTCAACCTTGTGTTTTGTCGTGTTTTTTGTACTCATAGTTTATAAATTTTAAGATTAAAAAAGGCATCACATAGCTCTGCTCACCTGTACAACAAGCGAGCAAATAAACAGCGTTTAAACTGCATTTAATTAAGGATAAAACGAGATGGAATTTAGATCAACGATTGACCCATTCGCAAATGGTGGAGCTGCTGCTGAACATTCTAAATTCATACCTCCGGAACCATTGCTTGAAACTCTTAAGTAGTTAAGTCCATAACCGCCACTGGATAACTCATATTTAACAGGAAAATCCTTTGTATCGGTAACAGGTATTGGTAGCGTTATAATAGTTCCTGCAGGTGAAGCTCCACATATTACTTTACCGCGAAGCGTTACTTTCCCAAACTGATCAATTTTGTACGCCGCTTTGTAAGTCGAGCTGTTGTTGCTCCAACCAGAACCATAATTTAAACCATTAGCCGGATCAAAAGCAATGAAGTTATTGGCGCTAGAATTATTAGGCAAATAATCAGCTCCATTAAAGCCAATATTAGTACGCAATAGTTCATACGAGTACTGGAATGCAGACAATGAGAAATCACCGGAATTAGGCGTATTTGCCCAATAGAATGATACGTTCTTTATACTATGAACGTTCTTGTTACCACCCGTTGCATAAGGTATAGGATCATTGCTGTCAAAAGACTCCACAATTCCCAATTGTATTTGATTACCGGCACTTGGTGTACCAATAACCTGAACGGGATGATAATAGATTTCTCCATTGATATAGACAAAGCCTTCACCAATCGTGTATACGCCACTAGCGCTTGTACTTGAACAACCCGCTAAGACTACCTTAGTCGTGGACATTGTACCTGACATTGCAAGTATAACTCCTTTTAAAGCTTCCACAACACCATCTTGTGCGTGGGTAAAATCGAGAATTGAAGGCTTATGGCCACCTGTGTGAAATGTGTTCTTCTTCATATTATGGGATATCGTTTATAATTGTGTTAAATCTCTTACCGGCTACCTTATATCTATTACAGTAAGCGACTATTTCAGCCTCATTAATGGCATGTACAGTAGGTATTATTATAGTATAGTCAAGCGTTAGTGAAAACTCAGCAGGAGTATAGAGATGTTTAGTATTGGAGAAACCTGTTTCCGTTGTATTAAATAATCGTGTATTAAAGTCATAAGCAGTTGAATTCACCGGCCATAAATAAAACTGATCTAGCTGATCACAAGTTGTAATAACATAAATGTGGCCACTTGAATTACCTGCCCATTGTGTGCGTAAATTTGCTTGTAAATTATCGGTTGTTAAGTTAGGTAGAATATAAGCCTTCCAAACATTATAATGATTCACAAGCTCTGTCCATAAATTAAGAATTGGAGTAAACAATGCAGTATACAGCGCTACTCGTACAGCGTGCCGTTTATTAGGAGAAATCATTGATTTAACCCACTTCTTTGTATCTAAAATCCAATTATACATACATATTTAGATTTATTAAATCAGTTCCTGCATTTTGACCTATTTCGAAGTACCCAGATTCACTTTCAATGGTGTTATTCGCTACTATAACACCATTAACAGTAAGACTTGTAATAACGGCATCCTTGACACCGGTAACGGTAGTAATCAAGTATGATTCGAGCAATGTTTTTGACAACGATGTGTCAAAAGCCATCGTATTTAAATAAGTAAGGATAGCTGCATTAATAGCAGCTTCAACAGTAGACTTAGTGCCAACATACCTAATATCCAAAGAAACATCAACTTGATCTGCCGGTTGACTTACTACCATTACATTAACACCGGCTACTTTATTTTTTGTAATATAATCCCTGCAGCTCGTTAAATCAGTATCATTTAAATTAATAGTTCGACCATTACCATCATCTTGAGCTAGTTTAATTACAACAGTACTTGGCCACGCAGTTGGTGCATTTTCACGAACAGAAATTCGAAGCAATGTTATACTATTATTTATAGCCCAAGTATTAACGATTTGAGCATACCAATCACGTGTACCCCATACTTGAGATGCTGCTATTGCTGCTATTTCTGTTTTCATACCATCGACTAATTGATATACTAATAAATGTATGGCGGCAGCTAATTTGGCCCATACCTTAAAGTTAGATGTGGAAGAGCTGCTATTCAATGCTGATAAATCAGCGTCTGAAGCAATTGCATTATTGATGTCATTTTCTAGGCTAGTTTGACTTGGTATCATCTTGTAACACTTATTTTTATTGCTGTAATATTATCCATAAGTACAACCGGGTTAACAAATTTATCATACTGTAATTGCAGCTTGATTTTACTTTTTAGCTCATCAATAACGTAAGCACTATTTGGGCTATTTATAAAACTTGTTATACCAACGCCTACGATGGGTGTGCATTTATAACCACCTTTCGGAGCCAGTAATATATTTTTAACATGGTGGTCATTACCAACATCAATACTTAAATCACCACCGACAATCATTAAATCACCGGTAATTGGATCATCCATAAAATCAAGTCCATTTATCATTAGTGTTTAATTTTATTATCTTCTAAATCAAGTAGATTTTGCACGACCATTGCAGATGTCAAGCCATTATAAATACTACTACTTGCACCACTATCAATACCGGACAAAGCAGTAAACCCACTCGCAACTGCAGCTCGCATTATGTTAACATTATTATTCAACACCTGCAGCTCTCGTAACAATGGCTTGATATTAACTAAGCCGGCGTTTAAACCCCGATTAAATGTAACTTCAACATTATCCAACACATTGATAGATTCTATCTCACTTGTCATGGCTATAAATGAGCTATTTCGATTCAACATCGCAACAATTACAATTGAATCAATTGCAGGATATACAATGAACCCATCACTATTTTTGATGGTTGCGGCTCTTAACTTAACGTCTAATATTTTTGCCTCTTGATTAATAGGTTGACAAACACAGGTAGCATTAACTTTATTAACATCAATAATGCTACATATATGGAATGTAGCATCATTACTTTCAACCAGTTTTCTCAAAGATT
>JAHEYX010000235.1:1003-5323 GCA_023251415.1 Chitinophagales bacterium | reverse complement strand
CAAATTTAGTTGCAATGCCCGATTAATAAACGTACCTTTGCAGCAACTTCTCTGCGTGAGGACATTCGGGTTGAGTTTACTATTCACCTGTACGCATAAGTTTAGACTTTTTAATTTACCTACCGATCTGCTAAAGCCAACAGGGCTGAGCTCCTCTCTGAAACAGCAAAAAGTAGTCAATTCGTTTCGTGCGTTCCGATTTTCGGAATGATATTGAACGGGTTTGCAAGTGTATTAACAACGATTAATACTAAGCTTGTTTAAAGAGCAAAAGCATTTCATTTCTGTAGACTGCTGAATGAACTGCTTTACATAATTACGCGGTCATTACAATTTTATTATGTCATTTGAACAATTGCATTTAATTGAACCTATTCTTCAAGCATTAATTACTGAAGGATACACTACTCCAACCCCTATTCAACAACAAGCCATTCCATTAGTGTTGGCCGGCAATGACCTATTAGGTTGTGCCCAAACCGGTACTGGTAAAACCGCTGCTTTTGCCATTCCCATTATTCAACTATTATGTCAACGCCCATTAAGCGGTGGCGGAAAACGTCCTATTCGTTCTTTAATTTTAACTCCAACGCGTGAATTAGCCATTCAAATTGAAGAAAGCTTTGCCAATTACGGTAAAAACACTTCGTTAAAATACAAAGTAATTTTTGGCGGTGTAAGTCAATTTCATCAAGTAGAAGCTTTGCGTGGAGGTGTTGATGTATTAATCGCTACTCCGGGCCGCTTATTGGATTTAATGAACCAAGGGCATATCAATTTAAAGAGTATCGAATTTTTTGTGTTGGATGAAGCCGATCGTATGTTAGATATGGGCTTTGTACACGATGTTAAAAAAGTGATTGCACGTTTGCCATCAAAACGCCAATCGTTATTTTTCTCGGCAACCATGCCGCCGGCTATTGTACAGTTAGCCAGAAGTATTTTATCGAACCCTTCAAAAGTAGAAGTAACACCGGTTTCCAGTACTGCTAATACGATTAATCAAGTGGTTTACATGACGAATAAAGGCGATAAAAAATCTTTATTGATTGATGTATTGCAAGACCCAAGTATTGAACGTGCTTTGGTATTTACCAGAACTAAACACGGTGCCGATAAAATCACGAAAGAGTTGATTAAATCCGGTATTCCGTCGCAAGCCATTCACGGCAATAAAACACAAAATGCTCGTCAACAAGCCCTGCAAAATTTCAAATCAAAACAAACACGTGTTTTGGTGGCAACCGATATTGCAGCAAGAGGTATCGATATAGATGAGCTTTCACACGTTATTAATTTTGAATTACCGAATATTCCTGAATCGTATGTACACCGTATTGGTCGTACCGGACGTGCAGGCGCTAGTGGCATTGCCATTGCTTTTTGTGATGCTGAAGAACGTGCCTATTTGCGCGACATTGAAAAGTTAATCGGTAAAAAAATACCGGTTAAAACGGACCATGCTTATGTGATGAAAGCCGGCGCAGCTCAAGAAGAAAATTCAGCAAAACCTAAATCCAACAACACATCGAATACACCGCGTAAACAGTTTCAAAAGAATGGTAATTCACGTGGTTCGTTTAATGGACCAAAATCACGTACCGCTGAAAAGAGCAGCCATTCCGGAACGAATCGCTTCAAATCTAAAACCGCTGAAACGAGCAACTCCGCAACGGGCAATACTAAACGTTTTCACGTTTCAACTACTTCAAATCCGCAAAAGCCAATGCACAATGCGAATACTTCGAGCAACAATCGCAGTTGGAATAAACAAACCCGAGTTAACTAAGTACTACTAAAAAAGAAGCCCTCTTGTTCAGCTGAATAAGGGGGCTTTTTTATTGAACAAAATTAAATGCACAAGCAACCAATATGGCATTTTGCAGCTGTAGCCTTTTAAAAGTAGTACTTCTTAAACGTATAGGTGTTATATTTGTTGACGCATTTTTATTTCTAAAATTCATTTGCCATGAACCAAACGCATATCCATTTATTAGTGAATCACATTCCAGTATTAGGTGTATTTTTTGGCGCTTCACTTTTATTATACGGCATCATCAAGAAAAATACAGATACCCAATTGGCCGCTCATGTATTATTGGTCATTGCAGCGCTAGGAGCAGTAATAACGTATGTTACGGGTGAGCCGGCCGAACATACCTTAAAAAAGTTTGCCGATGCTTCCCATCATTTAATTGAAGAACACGAAGATGCTGCCTTGTATGCGCTCATTGTGATGTGTGTGAGTGGTTTGTTTGCTGCCATTTCAGCTTATTTGATTGTCATGAAAGATCGTCTGGCCGAGCGTTTGGGAAAGGTTGTTATTGCCATTGCTTTCTTAGCTTTTATAATTATAGCTCGAACCGCTTATTTAGGGGGACAAATTCGACATACCGAAACCAGCAACTTGTCTGATAAAAACTATAAAGAGGTATCAAAAGAAAGCACCGAAGAAACTGAACCTTAAACGCTGTCTAACTTCAACGATAAACAACCGATTTGATTTATGCTGCACAAGTAATTGAAACATTGCTTCTTGCATTAACTGCAGCTTATTTTTGTGTTATTAAAATGCAGCTATTTACGTAGAAATAATGCAGAAACCGCTTGTAATTTGCGTTCTATTATTGCAAAGAAAAAACACTTTTATTTTTGAATAACATTCGATTGATAAATTATTTTATATTTGCCCTTCCCATAATAACCTCTTACCGTTTTAAATGACCGCTGTTCGCAAAACCAATGATCAATAATTACCTTTTTCACCGAGTAAGTCCTGAAAGAGACCCACTATGGGATCCAATGGATGTGAAGCTGTTTGACAAGACGATACGGTATATTAGTAGTCATTATCAAGTTGTTCAAGTTGAAGAGCTCGTTCAACAAGGGGCTATGAAACCCTCAGAAAAAATTGCCACGATTTTATTTGACGACGGTTATTTAGATAATTTAGAATACGCAGCCGATATTTTAGCAAAATACAAGTGTAAAGCGTCGTTTTATGTAGTAACCGATTGTATCGAAAATAACACCTTAACGTGGACGCATGTGTTGTCGCATTTATTTGCAAACACCAATCGAACACAACTGGATTTGAATTTTGATTTTTTACCGGAAGCCCATCGTACAAGTGGATTAGCTTCAAATGCAGAACGCGTAGCGTTTGTTCTAAAATTAAAACCTTTCTTAAAAAAATTAAACCACGAAAATCGTCAATTGGTTTTAGATCGAATAGCGGAATGTTATTCGGATGTAGAGCTTCCAAAAATGATGATGAATTGGCAGCAAGTGAATGAATTAAAATCGGCCGGGCATTATATCGGCTCGCATACCGCGTATCATTCGATGTTGGGAACGATTGCTGACGAAGCCCTGGTAAAGAATGAATTGATTCGTTCAGCAGCAGCAATAAAAGCGAATTTAGGACATCAACCCATTTCTATTGCTTATCCGGTTGGCAGTTACAATGAAACCACTAAACGTTTAACGAAGGAATGCGGTTATCAATTGGGGCTGGCCGTTAATCAAAAACCCTACAATCCGGCACAACAAGACTTGTACGAAATTCCAAGAATAGAGCTTTATAATGAGCCTTGGTGGAAGACCAAAATGCGTATCACCAATCGTTTGGAAAATATCAAATCAATTTTTGGCTACCGATGAAAATAGTATTGTGGTTTGGTCAAGAGCCAAATCAAAAAGCATTGGCGCATAAAATTAATGCACTGTTTCCGGTTAGTGGAATTGTGCTGGAAAACCGTATTGTTAAGCATAAAATCAGCATCTCACGCATTACCGAAAAAATAATAGAAAAACTTTTCTTTGCAGCCATCGATCGGGCTTGGTGGGGCATGAAACAAGTTTATGATGATAAATATCCTGACTATCCGCGTGTCCCTATATTGGAAGTAGAAAACATCAACAACGAGTCGGTTTTTCACTTCACGAAAGATTTACAACCCGATTTAATTCTTGTTTCCGGCACTCGTTTAATCAAAGATTCTTTATTGTCGATTCAACCGCGCTTAGGGATTATGAATTTGCACACCGGTTTATCGCCTTATGTAAAAGGTGGACCCAATTGTACCAACTGGTGTATCTCTACCAAAGAATACGAACTCATTGGCAATACGATCATGTGGATTGATGCCGGAATCGATACGGGCAATATCATCACCACAGCCTGCACACCTTTTGATGGAGAAGAAGATTTATCGGCTATCCATTTTAAGGTAATGGAACATGCACATGCCTTATACCTTGAAGCTATACAGCATGTGGTAAATGGCGGACATTCTGCTGTTCCACAAAAAGATATTG
>JAHEYX010000235.1:0-993 GCA_023251415.1 Chitinophagales bacterium | reverse complement strand
TCGCCGATTTTAAAACGCAAGTAAAATCCGGAGCCTTAGCTGCTAAACAAAAAACCATCAACACCATTAAGCTTCCGTAATGCCTATTACTGCGAAGTTTGCAATATTTTGCTCGCACTAAACAGTATGCCAATTTATTACTTTCCTATTCCGCAAATTGAAGCAGAGCCATAGCTGCCTATTTTCTTATTAAAAATATTTTTTATGGGCTTCGGAATTGAAATCCATGACTTTTGAAATTGGAAATGCGCATTTGAGGCTCAGTTGGTAACAAATGAAAAAACTTGGTAATTTCTAAAAGCACATCGATATTTGCACCTGCAATTTATTAATCAGCTAACTACTACAATAAATTAAAAGCTGATGGTTGCAATTCATGTTTAAATCCTAAATTTTATGATTAATTTTTTCGCCTCTTACTGGTGGGTATTCGTCTTGCTTTTATGTATTGCATTGTACAAAATTATCCTGCGTTTTTTATTCGGAATGGTCATCGTTCCCGAAGATCGAATTGGTTTGGTAACTAAGAAATTTGTATTGTTTGGTGCCAACAAAGAATTACCCGACGGACGCATTTTAGCTACCAAAGGAGAAGCCGGTTTTCAAGCTAAAACCCTTGCTCCGGGCTTGTATTTTTGGATGTGGATTTGGCAATACGATGTAACGATGGAACAATTTACGATTATTCCGGAAGGTAAAATCGGTTTAGTACTTTCCAAAGACGGTAATGAAATTCCTACCGGCAACATATTAGCCAAACGGGTTGATTGCGATAATTTTCAAGATGCAGAAAAGTTCTTGAATGAAGGCGGTCAACGTGGTCGTCAAACCGTTTTTATCACTGCCGGTTCGTATCGTATAAATACAATGTTGTTTCAAATTTCCGTAACCGATATGGTGCGTATTCAAGAAAGTAGAGTGGGTATCATCACCACTTTAGATGGCGCACCAATTGATGCCGGACAAATTGCCGGTAAATTGGTAGAAGGCCAT
>JAHEYX010000234.1 GCA_023251415.1 Chitinophagales bacterium | reverse complement strand
TTTTTATTTAATTTATGTCAAATTAAAGTAATGCTTCGCTTCAGCTAGATGATACGGCTTAATCCAATTTTGAAAACGTTTATAGATTGCATGTAGGTCAGAAGCCGCTTTACTCCATATTACACAGGTGCGGTCTTCATTAATCATAAAAGCCACATGCGTGCGCGGATCGATAAAATAGGTACGTCCGTCTAAGCCTTCTTGAAAACCTTTATCGGCATTTAATATGGCAAATAATAAATCAAGAAAGTGAATGTCCTGTAAAGGCAATAAACCTATAGTGATTCGAGTCTCGGCAGTTTCGGGACATTCGTTTCCGAATTCATCGATGGTTTCATAACGTGTATTAACGGTATGAATGGCCTGATAAAACTGTGCTGCTTTACCGGGTTCAAAAAGTGTTTCAAAGAAATGTTGATTCTCGAGGTTAGTGGTAGAAAAGCTGTATCCGTAATTTAAAAACCAAATGGGATGCGCTTTATCCGGAAAGCACGAAACAAATAACTTCAACGCACGTTCGCTGGCTTGATGGATACGCTCGATAGAACCGGCTGCTAAATCGCCCCCTAAATCAAAATGCAATTCAAAGGGACCACCAAGAGTATGTTCAGTATCTAATTGGGCATCCGGATAATGTATCGATAAATATTCTTGTAGCTCGCGGTAGCGTAATTCGAAGCGCGTGTTTTCAATTTTGTCACTCATAGTTGGCGCAAGGTAAGCCTTTTAAGCGACTTTGCTTGTTATTCTGCCTGCACTTATTTCGTTAACAGGATTTTAACCGCCTATCATCACATTCATTGCCCCAAGTACTATAGTACCACCATGAGCTGTTGAATCGCCCATGCGAACTGCCGGTACGCCATTTATTAGTACGGATGCAGAGCCACTTACAATACTATCGGGAGGGCCAACACAAACCAATTGATCACCTACGCGAGCTGCGGGTAAATTACCAATAAGTACGTTTGGACTGCCCGGACCACTAATAGGCCCACCTACATGCGGTATGGGTGGAATGCCGGGCGTGGTGAGCGGGCAAACATGTAAATCGGTTAAACGTGCTGCTGGAGGCATAGTCTTTTTTTTAGTTGTTTAATTAATTAATTAATTAATACCATTGCGCCTTTAATCGTAGTTTCTCCACCTCCATTTAAAGTAGCTGTGGCAGTAGCTTCTAAATTTAATTGAACATTCGCTGTTGCTTTTATATTTATACCGCTCAGTTGTAAATCGCCTCCTGAACTACTGACATTTGCGCCTTGTGCAGCTGAAATGGTTATTGCTCCATTACTTTTGATACTAATCCCTTGAGCATTTAGCACAATACTGTTTTCGGCATCTTGAAAGCTGATGCTACCTGTAGTATCGTTTAATTCTATAGTTCGGCCTTGTGGTGTTGCAAATTGTATAACACTGTCAGCAGCGGAAGTTGACAGGGGAGTAGCGTTTGTTTCATGGGGTGAAGCTGTTGTGGAAACTAGTGGAGCAGTGGCATTTGCAGTACGAGTTGTTGAAAGTAGCACCGGAAAATCAGCATTGGCAGCCGTAAAGCCGATTACTACTTCATCACCAGCTTGTGCAGTTGGTGTTGTAGAACCAATTGCAGCAACTAAAAGTCCTTTATCGCCGTTCACTAAACTTGGTAAGGCTACTTTTATAAAACCGTTTGTTGTATTATCATTCGTCATCACCACTCCGGTATAAACGCCAAACATGCTTTGGTTGAAAGAGGCAGCTTGGTTAGCGGTTTTGCTTTTATCTAAAGCTAATCCGAGTTTATAGGTTGTTATCCAATTGCCATCTTGGAGTAGCTGTTTAACACCTGATACATAATAATCGCCATTAAACTGACTGCCACAACCGTATATTGTTAGGTGATCGCCGGTATTGGCCAGCAAATTGCCGACTGTTTTTATAGTGCCAACTGTTTTCGATAAGTTATGAAAAGTAAGGGTAGCAAGGTTTTGTTGTTGCAATTCAATTTCCGTGCATGACGTCAAAGCTGAAGTTTCATAAGTAGCGTTCTCCAGCGCATTGGCAAGTGTGGTTGCACTGTATGAACCCGGACCTACATAGGTATTAGTAGTAGTTACTTCTTTATGCGTTTTAGTTTGCCAATCCCAAGCAGCAGCTTTTACAACAGCAATTTGATTCGCTGCGTTTGTAGTTAAGTTGACAGCTAATAATGCATCACCATAATTCAAAATAAGTTTTGGAGCCGGAGCTTTAAGGGTAGTAATACCAATGGTTCCGTTAAGTACATTGACTAAGTACCCATTCTTTTTAGCTAGTTGGCAAAGAAAGTCCCAATCGCTTTGTTGATTTTGGATTTGCTGATAGGCTAAAAGGGAATTGTCTTCTACAACAGCTTGAAGTTTAGCGTAGTTGTTAATTATTGTTTTAAACAATACACTCAGGTTAGTAGTTTGATGCAATACAGCTTTTTGTTGATAAGCCGTTTGTAAAGCTAAGTCGTTAGCACTAATGGTAAGCACTGCACCGTATTGTTCGTCTGAATTAAATGTTTGTTCAGTAATAACTCCATTAAAGGCAAGTGTATTATTAGCATTATACCCTACGCTAATACTGATGGCATTGCCGGGGGTAAGCAAATCAAGAACAGTATCATCGATTTGTCCGGTGCCTGCATTGCCATTAAAAATGGTAATGCTAGCGCTAGGAATAGCATAAGTAGCTTGCTCGATAAGTATAGAATAAATTTGAAAGGTATCGGGAAGCGGTTGGTTATTGACTGTTATTGTGAAAGTCGATAAAGCAGAAGTTGGTTGTTGAGGCATAAGAAGATTGGGGGTAAGTAGTTTACTATGCAACGCAAAATAGTTATTTTTACTACAAGAATGGGAAATTTATTACCAAGGTTTTAAGTGAAACAAATCAAAATTTATGCATGGAATAGTTTGCTGCAGGGGTATCAGGTCAATAGTATATCGTTAATGATTGCAATTCAACGCTGAAGGGGCTTTGAGTAAATTGAGGTTTAATTTTCTTCCAAGCTCAAATCAGTGTTTTGAATATGGACGAGCATAGTCAGCCTGCCGATTGATCAGAGTGAGAAACAGAATTAGAGCGCCTATCCGCCGATTGTATTTTGGCGCCTGCCCGTCAAGTCAGTGGGTGTTACTTTGTTGTTTGTGCTTTAATTACGTCTTCGACGGCGGATTTCGGCCTATCGGCCTCCACATTTCTTAATTAGTAATTATTCATTATTAATTATTAATTGCTTCCTATCTTTGCCCACTAATTTCAAAAAAATGACATTTCAAGCAACGGCCTCTTTTGCTGCCGAATTGGACCAGCAGGATCCTTTAAGGCTCTTTCGCGATCGTTTTTTTATACCGCCTGTTAATGGAAAACCAAGCATTTATATGTGTGGAAATTCCTTGGGATTACAACCAAAATCTGCCAAAACACTTATTGAAACCGAACTCAATGATTGGGCTGGATTAGGTGTCGAAGGACATGTGCATGGTAAAAATCCGTGGTTGTATTACCACCACTTCACACAAGAAGCCTTGAGTAAATTGCTGGGCGCACGTAAAAAAGAAGTGGTTGCTATGGGCTCCTTGACCAACAACTTGCATTTGTTGTTGATTTCATTCTACCGCCCTACAACCAAATGCTATAAAGTACTGATTGAGCACCGCCCTTTTCCAAGTGATCAATATGCAGTTGATTCGCAAGTACGGATGCATGGTTTTACTCCTGAACAAGCGGTTATAGAAATGAAACCCCGCAGCGGAGAAGTAAACCTGCGTACTGATGATATTTTAGCTACAATTAAAGAACATGCCGATGAATTAGCCGTGGTGATAATGGGTGGCGTGCATTTTTATACCGGCGAGTTATTGGATATGCAAGCCATTACCGCCGCCGCACACGAAGCCGGCGCTACTTGCGGTTTCGATTTAGCCCATGCCATAGGTAATGTGCCCATGCAATTGCACGATTGGAGCGTTGATTTTGCGTGTTGGTGCAGCTATAAATATTTAAACAGTGGTCCGGGTGGTGTTGCCGGTATCTTCGTTCATGAAAAACACCATACCAACGATGCCATTATTCGTTTAGAAGGTTGGTGGGGACATGATGAGGCCAATCGCTTCAAGATGGAAAACAAATTTGTGTCGATGCATACTGCCGAATCTTGGCAATTGAGTAATGCACCCGTATTTCCAATGGCGATTCATAAAGCCGCATTAGATATAGTAGAAGAAGCTGGGGGAATACAAGCTATGCGTAAGAAAAGTGAAGTGCTTACTTCTTATTTCGAATTCTTGTTATTGAAAGCGAAAGCTACAAGCGGAGCCGACTTTACCATACTTACCCCTAGTGCTATTGAACAACGCGGATGCCAATTGAGTTTAAGTTTTGCCAGCAACGGAAAAGCCATACACGAGCGCTTAACCGAGCAAGGTGTAATAGCAGATTGGCGCGAACCGGGCGTTATTCGTATGGCACCGGTACCTTTATATAACAGCTTTACCGATGTTTATCGTTTGGTAAGCTTGATGTTTAATAACCCATTTGAAAATTAAATAAATACTATTGCATATGCCTTCTATTTCACACCGCGGTCAGCAAATGCCTGCTTCACCAATACGTAAACTTGTTCCTTATGCCGAAGCAGCAAAAAAAAGAGGGACTAAAGTATATCATTTGAATATCGGTCAGCCTGATATTGAAACGCCGAAAGCTGTTATGGATGCAGTGCGCAATACCCCAATAAAAGTATTGGAGTACAGTCACAGTGCCGGTTTTGAAAGCTACCGTCGTAAATTGGCGACGTACTACCAACGCTTTGCTATTGAATTGACCCATACCCAAATTATGGTAACAACAGGGGGCAGTGAAGCTATTTTGTTTGGTATGATGGCTTGTTTAGATGCAGGAGATGAGGTGATTATTCCGGAGCCGTTTTATGCCAACTATAACGGATTTGCCATTGCTGCTGATGTAACCATTAAACCGATTACATCTTATATCGAAAACGGATTTGCATTGCCTCCGATTGCTGAATTTGAGAAACTGATTACCCCTAAAACCAAAGCCATTATTATTTGTAATCCGAATAACCCAACCGGTTATTTGTATTCGAAAGAAGAAATGGAAGCCTTAGCTGCTTTGGTGAAGAAATACAACTTGTATTTATTTAGTGATGAAGCTTACCGTGAGTTTTGTTATGGTGATGCTACACCTTTTTCGGCTTTGCTGTTGAAAGGTATTGAAGACAATGTAGTGGTGATGGATACCATTAGTAAGCGTTACAGTGCCTGTGGAGGAAGAGTAGGGGCTTTTGTAACACGCAATGCCGAA
>JAHEYX010000233.1 GCA_023251415.1 Chitinophagales bacterium | reverse complement strand
CAGGAATTTATCCCTGGCAAGTTGCTCCTCAGCAGAGCTTGCTTCCGTTTCAATTCCATGATGCAAAATTCAAAACATCAAACTATATTTACAACCTGCTAAAATTTACGGCCACATTCCGGCGCACCTATGTATGGACGGCAGTGGAGTAGCAGTACTTATAGGTTTGGGTTTAACGCTCAAGAGAAGGATGATGAGATATGTGGGGTTGGGAATTCAATTCACTTTGAGTTTAGAGAGTACGATTCAAGATTAGGTCGCTTTAAATCTATTGACCCAGATAATACAAAATATTCATGGCAATCTCCATACGTTTATCATAGGAACAATCCAATAAGGTACATTGACTATTTAGGAAAAGGTGACCCTCCAGCTTCTGAACAAGCTAATAAATTATTAGTTCAGTCTAAACAGGAATATAACAAATCGGACGAATTGAAGAAACAAGCTGAAACTAAAATAACTGAATCTATTCAATTATTAGATAAAGCTAGTGCTTTACTTAATGGCAATTATACAAATAATGATTTACAAAATTCTTTGAATCTAGCTGAACAAGCAAGTGTTTTAGCCAATGAAGGCTCAAAACTTTTCGAAGAAGCAGGAAATCATGCAAAAGCTGGCGATGAATATCTAAATAAAGCTATTAGTTTGATACCTCAAATGATGAATGAACAATTAGCTGAATTAGATAAACTAAATAAGTGGGGTGATGAAACCAAATTTAATATAGTTGTAAATAACATTACAAATACATTTGGTATAAATGCTTTAATGGGAGTTGGAACAATAGAACTATTTGGACCCACTTTATCAAAAAAACCATATATGGGGTCATATCCTGGAACAAGTCGTTGGTCAAAATACGTAGCTTCAAAATTCCCATGCGAAGTAGGAGCGAAATTACCAACAGGAGGTACTAGTGTTACTAGAGGCATTGGAAGAATTGCTGTACCACTCATGTTAATTTGGCAAACATTTGAAACTGCTGAAAGTATTCATCATTTGTATCAAACTTATTCTAATGGCCCAACACAAGAAGAAATACAATATTATTTAGACGATTTTGAAAAATGGAAAAAAGAAAATTAGACGAAAATCTTGTTTCAAACGAATTAGTGAAACTAGTTTCAAAATATAGTGGTGTATCAAATCCAAATATTAACGCAGATTTAGAATGGAATCTTGGAATAACTGGAGATGATGCTGTAGATTTTTTAGTTGAATATGGTCAAAAATTTAATGTTAATATATCGGCTTTTTCATTTAATGAATATTTTTATGACGAAGGTTCTAACATTATGTTAATTATCTGTAAGCTATTTAGAATTTATAGAAAAAAGAGGAAAACTATTTATATGCTTCTTGAATCAATAAATACAGGAAAATTAGTATGTTAATTTCTAAGTAGAAGCCAAGCCAAGTAGAAGTTAAGTTACTGTTTAGCTATTTCAAAGCTGCGTAAGAGTTTTTGTGTTGGTGGCTTCCACCATCGGTCGAACAGTTTGAAACTGCTTGTTACAAAAAGTACAATAAATTAGTCAACCTAAGTACAACTACAAACCTAAAAAGCTTAGCTAAAGCGTTGGGTTTGCTGGTGGCTCACTCCCAATGTATTAGGCTAGAAAATTTTGGCAGTTTAAAATTAGAGAATTATTTATAAACTGTTTAAGTTTATCAAAATTCAAAACATAAAACTATATTTACAACCTGCTAAAATTTACGGCCACATTCCTTCCCATAATAAAGTGAAGTTTTAAAGAATACAAATAACTCTGATTTTAATTTGCTCAAATTTTCCAGCTTAATACCACACAATCGAACTGTTAATATTTTAACTTAATTGCAGATATAGAAGCAGCAAAATGTCTTTTTGAAAGACGCTTTGAAATCTTACCTATATTTCTACAACTTATTATACTGAAAACCACAACAAATCCTTTTAATTTATTTAAGTAAAATGATTAGATTTGAGTTGTATTAAAATGCGGACTTACAAATACTATTCATTCAATCTCTAATTATCCGGAAAACGAAAAGAGTTCGATTCTTTGCGCAAGCTTATATACATAATAATTAGGTTTATAAATTTCTTTCCGGCACTCAAATAAATTTTTCGCTATAGGCATGCTTCAAAGAATAATAATTTAAATAGGGTATAGGATTGCTTAGTATTTTTCATTTCTTTGCGACTTACTTTAAGTTAAACCTTTAAACACGACCCATGAGAAACAGCTCAAAAAGCCATTTATTGGCTATAATGTATTATTTATTGCAGTATTTAAAAAACCTACATTCATATACAGCATTCCGTAATAGCAGCTCGTTTTTGATGGTGTTTTTTGTGGTGTTTACCTCTTCTGTTACAGCACAAACATTAAATAGTGCCTTATCAAAATATACTTTCAATGGTAGTGTTAATAGTATTGCCTATGATAATAGCGGAAATACCTATATGGGTGGCACTTTTACCAGTATCAGTCCTTTTATAGGTACAGGCATAATGCTTGACCCTTCAACAGCCGCCATCAACAGCAGCTTTCCAAAGATAGCCGGTGGCTCAATCAGTGCCATCATCCCCATACCTTCCGGTGGATGGTATATTGGAGGTGATTTTACTGCTGTAGGTGGTCTGTTACGCAACCGGATTGCCCGCATCAATGCTGACGGTTCGGTTCATGCTTTCAATCCATCCTTGAATTCAACAGTAAGGGCTTTGTTGTTGGATGCGAATGGAAATTTATTTGTCGGCGGATCTTTTACCCTCATCAATGGCATAGACACCAGAAACAGATTATGTCAGTTTGATGCCAATGGTAACCTCACTGCTTTCAATCCAAATATGAGTAGTACAGTGAATGCCTTATGTTTTGATGCTTCTGGTAATATTTGTGTTGGTGGAAGTTTTACTACGGTAGGTGGTAACAGTAGAGCTAATTTCTGTTCACTATCTACTGCAGGTTTCTTACAGAATTTGAATCTGGGGTTGAACGGAGCAGTGAATACTATAGTAAAGGAAGCAAATGGAAATCTCTATGTAGGTGGCTCATTCATTACAGCAGGTAGTTTTTCCAGAAATCGCTTATTAGAATTGGATAATACCGGTGCTATTACCGCTTTCAATCCGATAATAGCGGGTACCGTAAATGCATTGTGTTTAGATGCTTCCGGTAACCTGTATGTTGGAGGGTCTTTTGCCCTAGTAGGTGGTTCGATAAATAGACCCAGAATTTGTATGTTCGATGCTTCCGGTACACTAACCTCATTTAATCCAGGTTTAAATAGTACAGTTTCAGCTATAGCCGTAGATGCAGCAGATAATGTTTATGTAGGTGGAGCCTTTTCCGCAGTAGGTGGAGTAACTACCCGCAATCGCATGTGTAAATTTGATAATAACGGCAACCTCACCGCTTTTGATCCGGCTCCGAATAGTACTGTAAACGTAATAGCATTTAATATTGCCGGTGAGATGCTTGTTGGAGGTACTTTTACCTCAAACGGAGTATCCACACCGCGTAATAAAATTGTACAGTTGGACGCGTCCGGTAACCTGACTTCTTTTAATCCGAATATAGATGGTGATATTTACAGTATGGTAACTGATGCCTCGGGTAATTTATATGTTGCCGGTGCATTTAATTTTGTAGGGGTAATTTTTCGTCACAGAATCTGTAAGTTCGATAATACAGGTACGCTCACTACCTATGATCCTAACATGAATGGCAATGTCTTATCTATTGCGCTCGATGCGAATAATAATCTGTATGCCGGTGGTACGTTTACGACTGCGAATGGAGGGAACTACCCCCGTAACAGATGTTGTAAGCTGGATCCAAGTGGAGCAGTTACAGCATTTGATCCGAATTTCGACAACACGGTGAATGCAGTAGCGCTCGATGCCAATAACAATCTGTATGTCGGAGGATTATTCACCACAGTGAATGGCGGAGCTGTATCAAAAAGTGCTTTAGCTAAATTCAATTCAGATGGAAGCCTGAATGCCTTCAATGCAGCGTTGAATGGAACTGTTAATACCATCGTATGTGATGCTTCTAATAATGTATACGTAGGGGGTAGTTTCAACTTCGTTCTAGGTTCTTCCAGAAATAATGTTTTTAAAATGAACAGCAGTAACACCTTATCATCACTTGATCCGAATGCAGATGGCGTTGTTAATGCCCTGAATGTAGATGCGCAGAATAATCTGTACATCGGAGGAAACTTCAATAACATCAGCGGCAATCCGCACAGTAAATTCGCCATTTACTTTGCGAATGATCAATTGTCGGCATTTGCAGCGGGTACCAATACTGCCGTACTGGCTATTTGCACGCAACGAAGCGGTATGGTACTGCTTGGTGGCTCATTTTCTGCTCCATCAACCAATTATGCGATTTATGATTTGTGTACCCCTGTTTCTGTCAGCACACCCGCTTCCAGTAATTCACCTATCTGTTCGAATAATACACTTAATTTATCAGTTGGCGTTAGTGGTACACCGCCTTTTAGTTATAACTGGATTGGCACCGGAACCATTACCAATGCTAATACGGCTACACCTACAGTGACCGGTGCTGCAACAGGGATGTATACGGCCAATATTACTAATGCATGTGGACTAGTGCAAAGTGGTATAAATGTAATTGTAAATCCTGCACAAATCTGGTACCTCGATGCGGATAACGACGGGTATTATAGTAATGCTGTAGTATCCTGCACAATACCGGGTGCCGGATATAATCTCACTTCTAATATTTCCGGCGACTGCGATGATAATAATTCTGCTATTAACCCCGCCGCTACAGAAGTAGCAGATGGGATCGATAATAATTGTAATGGGCAGATTGATGAAGGTACCTGTAGTGCAGCGTTAAATTTTACGGCTTCCTGGTCAGGTGCTACATTGAATGGAAGCTGGACCAGTTCTAATACACACAACGATAGCATGTGCTGGCAACGTTTGGGATATAATTTTGCAGTCAACAAAAAAGTAGCAACCGGTGCCATCAACAGATCAGCTTCCGATAATACACCGGTTCCGGGTTATACGTATGAAGTATGGGCGGAAGGGAATTGTAATACGGATAATAGTGTACAACAAACCAACAAGACAACGGTATTCATTAGCGGAGGCCCATGCGATTTTACAGACCTTACCTTGAACAGCTTAACGACATCCACTACTTGTGTCGGTATCGGTGTACTAGTAGATTATACTTCAGCGCCAAGTAGTCAATATCAAATTGCTTATAAGAAAATCAGTCCTGTAGCCGGAATTACCCGTTATAAAGCGACAACACTGACCAATGAATCAATCACCTTGATCGATGGTCCGGGTATCTATCAGGT
>JAHEYX010000232.1 GCA_023251415.1 Chitinophagales bacterium | reverse complement strand
AGTAATTACCATTCCAATCAAACACATAAATACCATTCAATGGGTCGGTTAACCAAACGGTATTGTTGTATTCTAAGCTATAGGTAGGATTAATTGGTTTACCGATAGCTTGCGATAAATCATCACTTTGAGCTATTAGCTTTTTATTAAAATCAAAGTGTTTTAAACGCATTTCCTTGGTGTCAAATAGCCAAAACGAATTATTTGATGATAATCCTACTGCCTTTAATGGAACCATTCCTTCATCCTTAAAACTAATGGTTTGTAATGGATTTAAATTTCGATCTGTAATCGCTATAGTGGCATAATTAGGATATAAAATCAGTATATTTAAGGCTTTAGAAGCATCAATAAGGGTTGGATGACCAAATTTGCGTTCATTGTATTCTTTTAATTTTTTACCATCCGCACTAAATTGCACCACTGTATTTCCTTCGATGGTATAAAAATGGTCCATGGCATCAGAACTCAAATACGTTGATTTTGTTGCTATTTTAGTAGAAATTAATTGCGTTGGTTCGAATAACCCAATTACAAAGGAACTTAGTAAGGAGAAAAAAAGCAGCATATCGCTAAAATTAAGTGGCAAAAGTACCAAAAATTAAGCGGATGATTCCATTTCTACCAAAAAATGGTTTGGCTCAGACGATTAATGAAATTTATAGTTAAGTGTAAGCAAGCCGACGCTGTTATTCGCAATAATATGAATACTTAATCGCTCATTCCGAATACGATGCAAACGTGGAATAGTATAGCCGATAGCGCTTCCAACTAAAGCCCCCACCAAAACATCACTTGGAAAATGTGCTCCTGCTTTAATGCGCATGGCACCAACTAAACCGGCGGCTACTAATGAACCTCCCCAAACCAAAGTACGGTGGTTGGATTGCGGGAAATAAGCATCAAATAACGAAGCAGTAAAAACGGCTGAAGTGAACGCAACACAAGTATGGCCGGAAAAAAAAGAACGGCGAGCTTCTGCCTCTAATTTTTTCTCGATTGGGGCATTGTGATTGTAAACAAAAGGGCGTGTACGTTGAACCGTTCCTTTGGCAATCGATGGCAAAAAAGCTGCAAACATTCCGGCCTCTGCATACATAACTCCAATGGTTAGCAATTGACTTCGAACGCGTTTTTCTAATAACAACGAACCCGGTCCTACTATACAGGCACCAACTGCAATATTGGAAATAGTAACTGCATGGGTTGAATAATTATAAGCCGTCGAACGATCTAAACGATTTAAGTTATCCGGATTTAAAGCAGCGATGTCTGCTAACGTTAGTGGTTTAATAGCATTATCAAAGTGGTCACCCGCAAACGCAACGGCTACTCCTGTTGCTGCAATGCAAGCTTCTTTTTTCCACGAAAGCTGATAAGGGTTTTGTGCGATGCAAAAAAAATTTCGGCAGAAAATGAAAAATACGATGAATACTAATTTTTTATTCATGTGCGAATTTATAAATTATAATGGTATCATTTTCTAACTAACTGCTTGTTTTAATCCGAGTGCTAGTTGGTTATAATTTGATGATTAGCATTAGCAACTCGAATTTTAGTAAAGTGCAATTTTATTTCATTTCGCCAATCAAATACACCACTCAATATTTTTCCATTACCTCCACAACTTCCTATAAATTGAACCTCACGATTACGTTGTAAAGCTTCGCAAAAAATTGCCGAGTTCGAAAAGCTGCCACCATTTACCAATACCGTTATATGACCTGAATAATGCAATGAATTTACAGAATTTAATCTACAAAATCGATTGTATCGTCTTACTTGTTGCATAGTCAGTTCACTTCCTCGTTTTCGTTTTGAAATGGATTTAAGGTAGTAGAATGGCTGATCAACTAAATACCCTAACAAGAAAATCCCGTTGTGAAAATCGCCTCCTTGATTATCACGTAAATCAATCACTAATTCAGTAATATTGGAGGTACAAACTTGTTGCATGAATTCGGCAGTAAGTGCTTTAAAATCTTGATGGTAGCTTTTTTTCAAAAGTTGATTATCCCATGTTTTTATTTTTACTACTGCTGTCTTGTTTAATGTATCAATATGGGTTTGTATTCCAAATTCCGGCTCAAGGTTCACTTGAAGTGTATTTAATTGACTTTTAAGAATAGCACCAACGCGCTTATCTAGTTGATGATTATTGGGTAATATAACGGTTAGTTGAAACGACTTCGGATAACCCCAAAAATACCCGTAATAGGCTCGAAAATACGTTGTACTTAGCCAATGCGGATAAGCTAGATTGTTACCGTCACGGGGTAAGTGTTTTATCATTTGTTTCAAAATGGAATCAATCGCAATACCATTAATAGCTTGTATGGCACTTCCAATTTGTATACAAGTATCACTTGAATAATTTGCAGTTATGATTAATCGATCTGAAGTCCATTTCACATCAAAAGGAAAAACCAGTTGTGTGGCTGCAATTAGTTCTAAATCCTTTTGTGCAGGTAAAATATAACTGTGACCGTCTTTCAATTGTTCAGCTATTGGAGTAATAAATTGATAGAATTCCATTCCATTCATTGGCCGTATAAGTGCATACATGCTGTCGAACCACAGGTCAATCTTGTTTTTGCCGGTATAGTAATAACAATTGGCTAAACTACATTCATAGTGTTTACGCAATTGTTTAAAATCGTATTGTAATTGCTTAACCTGATAAACCTTTACGTTTTCTTGAGCTTTGATTGTCACTGTATTGGTGAAAAATAAAAGCAGCAGTAGAAAGCCAAATCGATTAAAGAGAACCAGAATTGTTTTCAATTAGTTTATTTTAAAATTAGTCATTCCTGTAAAAATAGACTATATTTGAAATTCAACCATAAAATATATTGTATGCGATTTTTACTTTTTATAGTTTTTGTGATGTTAAGTATTACTTGCTTTTCACAAACCGAAAAATACTCACGTGCTCAAATAGACTTGTCTGAAACCGGCAAAGATATACGTGCTTTGCAAGCTTTAGGTATTGCTGTCGATCATGGCGAGTACAAAAAGGGAGTAAGTTTTACATCCGATTTTTCTGCTACTGAATTAGCCTTAATTCAACAATCAGGATTTAAGGTTACAGTACTAATAGACGATGTGCAAAAATTTTACAGCGAGCAAAATAAACCCTCTACTTCGCAATCGAAAAAAAAAAGCGCTTCTGCCTGTTCCCCCGTTGCCGTAAACACACCTCTTAAACCGCAACACTTTCATTTAGGATCTTATGCCGGATATTATACGTATCAAGAATTGTTGGATGAACTGGATTCGATGCGTGCTGCATTTCCAAATTTAATTTCTGTAAAACAAGCGATTGATACCTTTCATACCATCGAAGGAAGGCCTATTTATTGGTTGCGTGTTTCAAATCATCCGGACTCCAATCAAACCAAACCACAGCTCATTTATACAGCCTTGCATCATGCACGAGAACCTGCAAGTATATCACAACAGATTTATTGTTTGTGGTATTTATTGGAAAACTATTCAAGCAACGCTCAGGTTCAATCTATTGTCGATAATTGTGAAATGTATTTCGTACCTTGTTTAAACCCTGATGGTTATTTGTATAATCAAATCAATTTTCCAAGTGGTGGTGGAATGTGGCGCAAAAACCGTCGCGATAACTTGGACGGAACTTACGGAGTAGACTTGAATCGTAATTATGGGTATTTCTGGGGATATGATAATATCGGAAGCAGCAATAATACCTCGTCTGATACCTATCGCGGTACCTCCGGTTTTTCGGAACCTGAAACGCAAGCTATAAAATGGTTTATTGAACAACACCAATTTGCTATTAATCTAAACTACCATACTTACAGTAATGACTTAATTTATCCATGGGGTTATATTGCATCATTCAAAACACCGGACTCGCTTTTGTTTGATGCCTATGGATCCTTTTTAACTAAATACAATAACTACAAATACGGTACTGGTGATCAAACAGTAGGTTATGTAACCAATGGTGATTCAGACGATTGGGGATACGGTGAACAAACTTCAAAGAATAAAGTATTTTCGTTTACTCCGGAAGTTGGTCCGGGCAGCACTGGTTTTTATCCACCTGCAACTGATATTGAAGGATTATGTGCCGATAATTTATTTGCAAACTTGAATGCAGCCAAATTAATTCTTCAATACGCTCGGGTGAGCAGCGCTTCTTCACCAATTTGTACGCAATTAACAAATGAATTTGCATTTCAACTCCAACGATTAGGATTAGCGAATGGTGGAACTTTTACCGTTTCAATACAAGCATTGGATAATTGGGTGCTTACTACAGGATCTTCCAAAACATACTCGAATATGGTGCTATTACAACAAGTAACTGATTCAATTTCCTTTAGCTTAAATCCTGCCATTACCAATGGTCAACCATTTCGAATGCTATTGACAGTTAATAACGGCATGTACGACGAGTCAGATACGATTACATTATTTTATCGTACAGCTACTTCAATTACATCAACTCAAGCGAATGCATGGAATTGGGCGTCTGGTACATGGAGTGCTACCACTAGCGATTTTTATTCGGCTCCAACTTCAATTACAGACAGTCCAAATGGAAATTATATTGACAATAGTTTTAATGTACTAAATTTTTCGAATGAGCTTGATCTAACAAATGCTACAGCTCCGGCATTAAGTTATTACTGTAAGTGGCAACTGGAAGCAGCCTATGATTATGTTGCGCTTGAAGTGTCAACCGATCATGGTAGTACTTGGACACCGGCTTGTGGTTTATATACGCACGATGGCAGCGCTAATCAATTGCAAAATCAGCCCATTTATGATGGCGATCATTTAATGAATTGGGTTAAAGAACTAATCGATTTACAATCCTATGCCAACCAAAAAATCAAGTTGCGTTTTGTGTTAGCTGCCGATAATGCAGTTAATGGCGATGGGTTTTATTTTGATGACTTTACCATAATAGGAATCGATACCAGTTTGCATTCAAATGGTTTTACTGAGGCAAATGTAAATGATGCAATTCAACTTATTCCAAATCCGGCAACTCGTTCAATAAGGCTTACTTCAATTGATAATGAGCTTGTTCAGATTCGTATCATGAATGCGTTGGGAATGGAAATACCTTTAACATCAACTACACTGAATACGGTTAAATCAACCAAAACAATAGCTATTGATGATTTAACACCGGGTTATTATACTATTCAATTGATCAATAAAGACGGTCACTTTATTCAAAAACACTTTATTAAAATAAGTGATTGATTTTATGAATTAGGCTAGGTTATGAATTGATAAAAACTAAAAAAGTTGTAGCTACTAAAGTTTTGAATCTACAGCATCCGGTTTGTTTTTCTGAGCAGGAGCTTCA
>JAHEYX010000231.1 GCA_023251415.1 Chitinophagales bacterium | reverse complement strand
GATAATGTAACCACTACTTTGAATTTAAAACCGGGTATTTATATACTCCAATTAAGTTCGAATAACACTGCCACTACTAGCCTGAAATTTATTATCGAATAACCTTGCAGCCATGAAATTAAAATTATCAATACTAATTCTATTACTATGCACTGCCTTCGCAACAAAAGCGAATTGGAATTGGCATAAACGCACTAATTTATTGAATTGTAAACGCGATCAAGCAGTCGGATTTTCAATTGGTATTCAGGGTTACGTTTGTTGTGGGATGGATACTAATAATATTACTTTAAACGATTTGTGGTGTTATAATTCATTTACTAATACGTGGTCACAAAAAGCAAATTTACCGGGTGCTCCAAGAAGATGTCCTTTTGGATTCGCCATTAACGGATTAGGGTATGTTGGAGGCGGTATTGCCGATTCTTCTACCTATGGAACGCGATTCACGGACTTGTATGCTTATGATCCGAATACGAACGCCTGGACAACCAAAGCAGCCTATACTACTACCGGGAACGGAGTTTACCGGTGTGCCTCGACCAGTTGTAATGGGAAAGGGTATGTGATAGGTGGCAGAAACAGCTTTTCGAGTACGAACACTGTTTATGAATATAATCCATTAACGGATACTTGGTTAATGCGGGCAATGTTTCCGGGAGTACCCACCAGCAGTGGAGGTCGCGATGGTGGTGTTGCCTTTAGTATGAATTTAAAAGTTTATTTTGGAACAGGACGCGACGATAGTTTTTATCAAAATGATTTTTGGGAATATGATCCGGCTACGGATATTTGGACAAGGAAAGCTGATTTGCCTGGGGTTGGCAGACAGAGTGCTGTTGGGTTTGTGGTTCAAAATAAAGGCTTTATTGCTACCGGTTCAAATGGTGGATTTTTAAAAGATTGTTGGTGGTACGATGTAACAACTAATCAATGGAATTTCGCTAATAATTTTGATGGATCAGGCAGAAAAAGTGCAGTCGCTTTTTCAATTTTAGACTCCGGCTATATTGCTACCGGCAAAGCTGCCTCCGGTACTAAACAAGATTTATACGTAACTGCAGATGAGCCTATAGCACCAAGTTTAATTGAAGAAATTGACAACTTCACGTTTTCCGTTTCACCAAACCCTTGTATAAATCAGCCCCTTACTATTCATTTTAATAGCGCATTAAATGCCGCCAAAATCGAGCTGTATAATTTGCAAGGACAATTGGTTTATACGGATCAATGCCATGGAAACAACTATGATTTACCTGCTCCACCACAGAAAGGAAATTATTGGCTTGTTGTAAGCAATCAAACCTTTAAAACTGTTACTAAACAAGTTACATTCAACTAGTTTTTCCAACCTTATAATTAAACTATCATGAAACGATACCGTGTAATTCTATTATTCTTGTTGTTCCACAGCTATTTCGTTCAAGCACAAGTAAACAGTTGGACTCAATTAGCTGATTTTCCAGCGAATGCCCGTACCACTGCCTCCACATTTGTTGTTGGTAACTCGGCCTATGTTGTTGCAGGATATGATGGAACCAATTTTAAAAAAAGCCTTTATCGCTATTTTGCACCTTTAAATTCTTGGGATGCTATGCCTGATTTACCGGGCATGCCGCGCAATATAGCAGTAGCTTTTTCTATTGGCACCAAAGGTTATATCGGTACCGGACAAGGCGCCTCTGCTTTTTCGTATGACTTTTGGGAATATGATACTAATTTGGAAGTTTGGACTCAAAAAGCAAATTTTATGGGAGCCGGACGTAGTGGTGCTGTTGGCGGTGCTGCAAATGGAAAAGGGTATATTGGATTAGGACAAGGAAGCTCCGGATTTTTAACTGATTGGTGGCAATATGACCCCGCAACTAATGCATGGACTGCCAAAGCAAATTTTGCCGGAAGTGGAAGAAGAATGGCTTCTTGTTTTGTTATTAACTCGATTATTTACGTTGCCTGTGGAGATGATTTTCATTATAAAAAAGATTTATGGGCTTATGATGCAGCCAATGATACTTGGACTGCGAAAGCTGATTTTGGCGGAACGGCTCGTCACAGCTGTGTTTGCTATAGTATAGGCAATAAAGGTTATCTAGGAACCGGTTATGACAGTACCCTGCATTTCAAAAAAGACATGTGGGAGTACAATGCTATCACAAATAGTTGGGCGCAAATAACCGATTATGGTGGAACGGCTCGTGAAGGCGCTATCGCTTTTACCATTGGAACCGTTTCATATATTGGCTTAGGATATGACACCTCTTGCCGTAAAGATATGTGGCGTTATATTCCTTCAGCTCCGGCCGGAATAACTAATCCATCCGCAGATAAACTAACAATTTACCCTAATCCAGTTACTTCGGAGGCATTAGTAGAATTAAGCAAGGTAGAACCAAATACACATTTAGAAATTTATAACCTTTTGGGAAGTATGGTTTTAAGTTCGGCGATTGATAACAATAAAGTACCGATAAATTTAACAAATATGCCAAGCGGTAATTATCTTGTGTGCATAAAAAATAATACGGGAGTAACTTTACTCTCAAAATCCTTAACCAAACAATAACATTCTGTTAATATGACTACAAAAGCGTATTTGAAATTAATTCTATTCAGTAGTTTTCTGGTGAGCCTGCTATTTTTACAAGCTTGTAAGAAAGAAGCGGGTCAAGGTGGTGTAGCCTCTATTTCCGGTTATGTATTTGTGGATACGGTGTTTAATAATAAGAATAATGCCATATTGGGTACCAATCAATACATGCCGAATATTAATGTTTATTTATGTTACGGGAATGATTCAGTACCCAGTGATAATGCAAAAAGCTCCTATAATGGTCAATTTACTTTTAATTATTTACAAAAAGGCAAATACACTGTTTTTGTATCTAGTGATAACATGGCGTTAGGGGTTTTCCCAGTAACCAATTTTAAACCTTTTACAATTATTAAAAAAGAAATAACTATTTCAGATCGAAAAGGAACTGTTGATGCCGGAACATTTCATATAAACTATGCTTATTAAAATAACTAAGAACTAATGAATAAACTATTAAGTAGCCTTTTGATTCTATTACTTGCCTCAGGTTTTACCTATGCTCAAAATAAATCTCCTAAAACTCGTACGGAAGTAATTACGGAGTATGATAAGAAGACAAAAAAAGATATTACACACAAAGAGTCGGTTATTAAATACAATGCAGCCGGTGACCCGGTAGAAGAATGGGGGTATGATAAAAAGGGCATTGAAAACAAGCATATTAAGTATGAATATAATGCGGCTGGGAAGAAAATAAAAGAAATTCACTTAGATAGTAAAGGAGCCGTTAAACGTATCATAGAAATCACCTATGATGCAAATGGTAAAAAGATTATGGAGTTGGAAAAAACTCCTGACGGAAAAAAAGTTACTTTAAAACGGACCTTCACGTATGAGTACTAATCCTGCAGCTGATTACTATCATGCAGTAGAAGAAAGCATAAAAAAACTTAATCCAATTAGCCTTAAAGAATTGGATAGTGTTGCTTTGTTGGATCGTCAAGACACCAAGTACACCTTTCACATTAAGCATTTACCGGAAATGTTGGAGCGTATGAAAGATGAGTATAGGGTTTTAACCATTGGAGAACGCCGCATATTTAAATACGATACCCTCTATTTTGATACCGATGATTATACCTTATATAAACATCACCATAACGAAAAGGTGAATCGTGTTAAAGTGCGTTACCGTAAATATGTTGAGAGTGATTTAACCTTTTTTGAAGTGAAGTATAAACTGTTTGGTACTCGCACTTCAAAAGAACGCATTAAGGATTCTGACATTCATGAACAATTGGGTAATGCACAATTGGATTTAATACGAGAGATTCATTTTAACAAAAACGATTTAAAAAGCAAACTATGGGTGTTTTATAAGCGGATTACCTTGGTGAATAATGCCATGAATGAACGCGTTACTATTGATTTAAATCTTCGCTACGATAACGGAAAAGTGAATAAAGAAATGGAAAATTTGTGTATAGCGGAAATTAAACAAAATAAAAAAAACGTGTTAATGCCCTTTATTCAAATGATGAAAAAGAAGATGATACCACCATTAAGTATCAGTAAATATTGTATGGGGGTAGCTGTAACAGAACCAACCATTAAATCAAACAATTTTAAACCTAAATTTATTCGCCTAAAAAAAATTATGGCCTCATAAATCCAAGTCTATGTTAAAAAAAATCACCTTCTTATTTTTAGCCATCTGCTCTATTTCTCAATTAAGTTTTGGACAATGGAACACTGCTACTTCAATTAATAACGCTATTTGCAGTAAAGCTGGAGCTCAACAAGACCCACGTATTGTTTCAGATGGCAAGGGCGGTGCCATTATTGCTTGGGTTGACAACTCGAGTGGTAGTGGTGATATTTATGCGCAACGTATCGACAAAAATGGTTTTGTAAAATGGGCAACTAATGGTGTGGTTGTAAATAATGCTATTGGTGATCAAACCGCTGTTAACATAACGGAAACTAGCGATGGTGGCGTAATACTTACTTGGACTGATCGTCGAATAACATTGGATGCAGATATTTATGCGCAAAAATTGGATTCTAATGGTACTAAGTTATGGAACAGCAATGGCGCTCCGGTTGTTTTGAAGGTAAACACCCAACAAAATCCGAAAATTTTAAGTGATGGCAACGGCGGTGCTTTCGTAGTCTATGAAGATTCTTCGTCTTCAACCGGTATGGATATCGGTTTACAACACCTTTCAAGCAATGGCAGTTTTACGCTTACCGGAAACGGCTTAACCATTTGCAATGCCAATTTTGACCAAATAAATCCAAGAATTGAAACAGATAATACCGGAGGAGCTTATATCGTATGGCAAGATAAACGAGGCGGAAGTTTTTATGATATCTATGCACAACGCGTTGATGCTAGCGGAGCTGTTCAATGGGCTGCAAACGGAGTAGCCATTTGTACTGCTTCTGATGGACAATTAAATCCGAAAATAGAACCGGATGGCAATGGCGGAGCAATTGTGGCTTGGGTTGATAAACGCTCAGGAACTAATTATGATATTTATGCGCAAAGTATAAATTCATCCGGAACTGTTAATTGGTCGACTAATGGTATTGCGGTTTGTACTGCTGGAGGAAATCAAAGTGCTATCGAATTAAAAACAATTGGTACATCCGGTGTAGTTGCTGCCTGGAAAGATGATCGAAGCGGTATTTATTCGATATATATGCAACGGATTAATTTAAGTGGTGTATTGCAATGGAATACGAGCGGAGTTTTTGTTGCTACCGGCATCAATCCGAATTTAGAACGTGACAATTCCAGCGGAGTTATAATTGCATTTCAAGATTCCGCCATTGGAGGCTCCTGGAACGTTTACTCAAGCA
>JAHEYX010000006.1:5621-22156 GCA_023251415.1 Chitinophagales bacterium | reverse complement strand
ATGTCGACAACGAACGTTCAATTTCTTGACGCAATGATTCGTTGTATTCCATTTTATTATCAGCACGTGTAGCGTTTGGATTTTCCAACACATCTAACAATGAATTTTCTTCTCCATCAACAAACGGAGCATCCACACTTACGTGACGAGCAGCAACACCAAGGGTTGTAGCTACTTCTTCCGTAGCAATTTCCAATACGGTAGCTAATTCTTCCGGAGAAGGTTCACGTTCGTATTCTTGTTCCAATTGTGAGAAAGCTTTATTGATCTTGTTCAATGAACCTACTTTATTCAGTGGTAAACGAACAATACGACTTTGTTCAGCCAAAGCCTGTAGAATAGATTGACGAATCCACCAAACTGCATAAGAGATAAATTTAAAACCGCGCGTTTCATCAAAACGTTGAGCAGCTTTAATCAAACCTAAATTACCTTCGTTAATTAAATCAGATAAGGAAAGTCCTTGATTTTGGTATTGTTTAGCTACAGAAACCACAAAACGTAAATTTGCTTTAGTTAAACGTTCTAAAGCGGCTTGGTCGCCTTGCTTAATTTTTACTGCTAATTGTACTTCTTCTTCCGGAGTTAATAAATCTACCTTACCAATTTCCTGCAAATATTTCTCTAACGATTGACTCTCCCTGTTGGTAATGGATTTCGTGATCTTTAGTTGCCTCATTCTTAATTATTTAGTTAAAAAAATACACTTATGGGAGGGCAAAGATATTCTTTTCCGCCTGTATATGCAAATAATTATTACCGATATCATTTTGTCCAATCATTTTATTCGTTATAATTGTAGCAGAAAGAAAAAATACCTTTCTTACCGCATCGAATAACAAAAAAAACTGAATGGATAGTTATGGCTAAAAAGAAAATGTTTCAACTAGAATATGTAATAAAATCATCGCCGGTAATATTATATGATTTCGTCACTTCGCCATCTGACTTAGCTTTATGGTTTGCTGATCATGTTGATACGCATGGCGACCTGTACAGCTTTACTTGGGAAGGAAGTACAGATAATGCTGAATTATTGGAATGTCAAGTCAATGAATTCGCTCGCTATCGTTGGGATTATCAGGCCAAAGACGAATACTTTGAATTTCAAATCAAACAAAGCGATATTTCGCAAGACACTATTTTAGTAATCACTGACTTTGCTGATCCAAAGGATATTAAAGACCAACAGTTGTTGTGGGACAGTCAAGTAAAATCATTGAAACAGCATATTGGCGGAATGGGATAAACCTATTTAATTTAAATAGCGTTTAAGCCAAGAATCTTGTAATGGCAATTTCCAACTGGTTTGTAATTCGGCCAGTGTACTCACCATATTATTATAAACAAGCGTATTTGCTGCTAACACTCCTTCATTAACTGCCGTTTTAATGTTTGGCAATTGAACCGTTTGAATGCGGTTTTCTTTTTCAAATGCAATCGCCAATCGATCGAAAAAATGTACGGCAAACGTTTGCTCTAAAGCTTTTATTAAACGAACCGAACTGTCGATTGAGCAACCACTGGCACTTTGTATTTGTTCATCCACTCCAATTATCACAAATCGATTTTCAACTACTTCTGCGGCTGCACTAAGTTGCATGGTATGTGCAGTCCATTGTCCTGTAAAGCTATTCAGTTGTTGCTGTATGGCTTCAGATTCACTCGGGCTTAATTCGCGATCCGCTTGATATATCCATATTCGGGCATGTGCCGGTAGTCGGTTGAGCATCTTAATTTTTTTTGATTGGTGATTAAACCATACGTTCATTAATCAATTCAGCGATATCCTTTAATTCTATTTCAGCTTCTTTCCCTTTTTGTTTCACTCCATCTTCCCACATGATCATACAAAACGGACAAGCAGCAGCAACTACCGAAGCTCCTGTTGCTATGGCTTCTTCTGTTCTGGCAACGTTTATGCGTTTATCACCGGGTTCATCTTCTTTAAACATTTGTCCACCACCGGCACCGCAACATAATCCTTTTGTTCGGCAGCTTTTCATTTCAACCAAATCGGCATCGAGGGCTTGTAATACTTCACGTGGTGCTTCATAAATACCATTGGCACGACCTAAATAACACGAATCGTGGTAGGTAATTTTCTTGCCTTTAAAATCGCCGGCTTCCTTCATTTTAATTTTACCCGCTTTTATCATTTCTTGCAATAACGTAGCGTGGTGAATAACTTCATACGAACCACCTAATACCGGATATTCATTTTTTATGGTATTGAAACAATGCGGGCAAGTAGTTACAATTTTTTTAATATTATAATTGTTTAATGTTTGTATGTTTTGATACGCCAACATTTGAAACACAAACTCATTACCGGCACGACGCGCAGGGTCGCCGGTACAAGCTTCTTCACTTCCTAAAATAGCAAATGAAGTATTGGTTTTGTTTAATATATCGGCGAATGCTTTGGTGATTCGTTGAACACGCTGATCAAAACTACCTGCACATCCAACCCAGAATAATATTTCCGGACTTTCGCCGGCAGCGGCCATTTCAGAAAGTACTTTAACCATAATCTATAATTTTGCTTTTACGACTCGTTTGAAATTAACTTTTAGCCCAATTACCGCGGTCTTCATTGCTGAATTTCCATGGGGCTTGATTATTTTCCATGTTGCCAAACATCATGGCCCATTCATTCGGTACATTACTGTCTTCCATTACCAAAGACCGACGTAACTCAAGTATGATGTTTAAAGGGCTAATTAATAACGGACATTCTTGAACACAAGCATTACAAGTGGTACAGGCACGCAATTCTTCTACGGAGATATAATCACCCAATAATTTTTTGTTATCGGTATAGGTTGGTCCGTGTTGATCTATATTTTTACCAATCTCGGTTATGCGATCACGGGTATCCATCATGATTTTTCGAGGCGACAATTTTTTACTGGTTTGATTGGCAGGGCATGCAGCAGTACAACGGCCGCATTCGCTACAACTGTAGGCATCCAATATACTTTTCCAACTTAAATCGGTTGCGTCTTTAGCGCCAAATTTCATCGGGGCATCAGAAGCCGGTAAATCGGCTGCTAACTCCGGTTGCATCATTAACTTAACTTCTCGTTCAATCATCGGCATATTGCTCATTTTACCTATAGGAGTTAAGCGAGCATAATAGGCATTCGGAAATGCCAATAAAATATGCAAATGTTTACTGTATGGCAAGTAATTTAAAAAAGCAAAGATGCCTAAGATATGCAGCCACCAAGCCGCTTTTTCAATGCATTCAATAGTTGAAATAGAACAGCCACTTACTAAAGGGGTTAGCAATTGCGAAACGATTCCGTTAAATCCGTTCGTCGTATTTTCAAGCGATTGCAATTGCAAATCGGCTGCATTCATCAATAAAAACAAACTCATTAAAACGATTTCAGTAATCAATATCGCATTGGCATCTTTGAACGGAAACCCTTTCAGTTCGGGTTTAGTAAAGCGATTTACACGCACCACGTTACGGCGCAATAAAAACACCAGACAACCCAATAATACTAATACTGCAAGCAATTCAAATGCAGAAATGAATATAGTGTAAAGGCTTGAACCCAACAATGGAAGTAATAAACGATGCGTGCCCAAAATCCCGTCACCAATGATTTCTAAAATTTCGATATTAATGATAATGAATCCGGCATATACTATTAAATGCAGTACGGCAACCAAGGGGTTACTGAACATTTTTTTCTGCCCTAAAGCAAAATACAGCATATTGTTCCACCGTAATTTAGGCTGGTCGTTGAATTCTTCGGCTTGCCCTAAAAGTATATTTCTACGAATTTTACCAATGTTTCGAGCAAAAAGGTAGATGGCGGCGCCACTGAGTACTAAAAATAAAAGCTGTTCAACTATCTTCATAGATGGTATTTTGAATGGGCTAAGTTAAGCTAAAACTGCTAAAAAATGCCGATTAATTTAGTCTTGCACATAATCCTGCAAATACGTAAAAGGTTCAGTTAATGCCCCTTCGTTTGCAATAGTGGCTCGATAGAGAATAGCACTTTCGGAAACAAACAACTCGGGCAAAATCATTTTTGTAAACTGTACTCCAAAGAAATCACTGGCATCGCGCGGCAATTCATTCGGTAAATTATCAACCGCCATCACATCAACCGTTTCTGGTAAAAAAGGCGCAGTTTGTTGCAAGGTTTTACGATCCACTCCATATGTAGGATTGGCTATAGTAGTGGCTTCATAATTGATCGGAATCGACCCTTTTACGTCACAGGTAATATCTGCAATAACTTTAATTTTGAAATCCGCAGTAGCGATTTCTTCGGGAGTGAAAAACGGTGCAATATTTTTATCCCAATAAACGCCATTTAAAAATAAATCAGCAGATTGGTAATACGCTTTAAAGTCGCAATAATAATTGTAAGCGTGTTTTCTAAAATCTTCGCGGTGATAAATATGGGTATCTTTGTGCTTATACAACTGTTCGGCTGTTAATTCGCAATAAACAGGATATTCAAAATTTTTCTTTAAAAATTCATCGCTGCTCACGCGTTTAATGTCAAACATGTTCATGGTTTCAACCACTCCGGTACTTACACGACCATTGCCGGTTGTAACAATTTTTATATTCGGCAATTTGACTTCAAAATATTGGCGAATCACTTCTCTAAAATCACTGAATCGATGAACCGGCGGTAAATTAAACGACCCGGTTTTTTTACCATACGTAAGCAGCCCATTATGTGCACCAACGATACCGGCAAAAAAGCCAAAACCTAAAATACGTTGACGATCGCCATAGGTCAGGCATTCGTAATCAATCAATCTGATTTTATTGGCTATGATGGCTTGTAATAATTTTTTATTGTGCGGCTGTTTCTTTTTGGTATGCGAAAAAAAGAAATAGGTTTTGTTGGGAATCAAATTGGCAATTGGCACTTCTTTTATACCAACCAAAACATCGCAGTCACTCAAATCTTCTTGCAAAATTTGCCCGGCTTCTACATATTCCTGATCCGTAAAACAGCGTGTTGCTGAGGGTTGAATGACCAATTCCAAATCCGGATATTTGCGCTGAACGACCTTACACTGGTGTGGACTTAATGCTACCCGATTATCTGGTGGGTTTTTCCCTTCTCTTAAAATGCCTAGTTTCATTTCCGTTTCAATTTTTACTTTCGAGGGGTCGAAGATAAAAAATATCCGTCAAGTACTTCTAAAGTCGAATCAATTAGCGCATTTGTTACTTCAATTCTCCATAAATTATTTTTTTTGTTCATTTTGAAGTAACATGTAAGTTAATCCACCGTATTCTTTACTTTTGCTTTTTATAAGCTTGATCTCTTGACTAAAACCATATTTTTATTCTTAGTGTTGATTGTTGCCGCAGCCTTACCTGCATGGGCTCAACGGGCAGATGATAAAATCGATCCGGATAAGTTTGATTATATTTTGTTTAATCAACTTTATTTGGAGCGTATCAATCAACAACGCAATTTGATCAACCGCGATCCGCTTATCTTGAATGAGGTTTTAGAGAAAGCTGCCTTGGATCAATCAGAATACATGGCCAAGACCAAAAAAATTAACCTCAGTGGCAGTTCCAAAAAGAAACGCACCACCGGAGACCGAATCGAGTTTTTCGGCGGCACTAATTCCGGAGCAGAAATCGTACAAGGTACTTCGGTAGGTAAAGATGTTAAGACGTACTTCACCTATAACCAAGTGGTAGATGATTTGTTTACCAAAATAGCGAAGTCTAAGAAATATACAGAAATCATCAATAACCCGGCAGCATTTTACATTGGCATTGGCGCTTCAACAGATGCGCGCGGCAAACGAATATTTGTTTCTATAGTGGTTGGAGGATTGGAGTCGATTAATGAAGGAAAAAATTTACGCAAGCTGTTAAATTTACGCTACAGCACTAAATCGTATGGCATTAAACCGGGCAATGCCAAAGAATGCCGCAATTGTGAACGTTTTGATGATTTTATTGCGTTGCAACAAGGTATGAGCATTCAACAAGGTAAAATCTATTTTGAATACAATAACCTTCGCAAATTGCGCAAATTATTTGTTACACCTGATGATGCCATTGCTATTGATATTGTACTTAAGGCGCAATACCCTTGCGATACATTTAATATTTACGATGGAAAACGCATCAATCGCGGAATTTTATTGAAACCCATTTATGCGAAAGATTTGTTTAAATCGAATTCCGTTCCGGAACGTGAAAATCGTTTTGAAGGTTTTATTGCTGAAGTTCCTAAAAGCATATTAAAGAAGCTGGGCAATGAATACGAAATAAATGTCAATATCATTCAACGCGGTTGTTTTTGCAAACGTGTGGTGCGAACTTATAACGAAGGTAATGTCAAAGACCGCATCAAAGGATTAACCTTATTGCCCGATACGGCTAAGACATGTATTAATTGCAATATCAACGACGATTTGGTCTTTGATTCCGTTAAAAATACGCTTACGTTCAGAATGCCATTCGACAAGAACAAATCGGAATACCGTGTGAAAGACATGGAGCCATTGTTGGCAGCTTTAGAAGAACCTAAATATACCATTAACGAAATTAATATTATCGCTTACACCAGTATGGAAGGCGATTCGGTGAAAAATGCCTTGCTTCAAATTCGTCGTGCAAAATCGATGTTAGAAGCTTTAAAGAAATACAACAAGCAGGATTTTGTCAATAACATTGAAACCTATGATGCTTGGGAGATGTTCAAGAAGCAAGTTAGTAATACCGAGCGGTACATTTATGGCACAATGACTAAACGTCAATTGATTGATACACTTAACAGCAGTAAAAGCCTACGCGATGAATTTGAATATATCCTTCAAGAAGAACGTGTAACGGAAGTGCGTATGAAAGTAACCTACTTAACCGAGGGTGAAAATGAGTTGCCGTTTTTGGTACATTCTATTCAAAAGGCAATCGAAAAAGAACAGTTTGGAAGAGCCTTGCGCATTCAAAAATATGCCATCCGCCAATGTATAGCCGGTAAATTCGACCCCAACTTATTGCTACGTATTAAAATTCCAATGAAACAGGAATATTTAGCGATGCATTTGAATAACATTTATTTGGAAAGTCGGTTCAATAAGGATGATTCCATAACACCATCCATGGAAGCCAAATTAAATGAATTGGCCAAATTAGAGCCGGCCAATTTATTGGTAAAATACGATCGCATTTTGGCTTTTTTGAAAAACGGTTATTTCAAAGATCAAGCAATGATCGATGAATATCAAAATCGTATTGATGCCTTGCATAAAACAAAACTGTCCGGAACCCTTATTGATGGCTTATACATGGAGTATTTGTTTAAAATTATTGCGCAGTTTGATTCGTCCGGAACCGGTTTAGGCAATAAAAATGTGGTAATGGCAATGGAGAAGCTAAAGAAGCAATTCGCCTTAGCCAGCAATAATAACAATTGGGAAAATGCGCTATTGCTTTCCGATATCTTTGTAAAGCATAATGATTACAAGTATGCCTCACAATTGTTGGTGCCCTATCTACGCGATCCGCGTGTGAGTGAAAAGTTTATTTTTATGTACATAGCGGTTATTGGACATTATCCCGAAAACTGGTACACGCCTGATTTTCGTTATGCGTTGTCTAAAGCCAAAGAGTTCAATCAAAAACGCTATTGCCAATTGTTTAGTGAGCCTTACTTGTCTATTCAGGTACTGGAGCATCCGTTAATAAAAAAAGAATACTGTGAAACGTGTCGTTAATGCATCAACTAAAATTTTTTGCGTTAATTTGCGTTCTACCAACATGAAAAAAATCGTATCTTTTCTACTGTTAATCGGCATTTTGTTTGGCGTTACTGCTTGTAAAAAAAACAAACTTTTTACCGGAAACGACGCGCGCTTAACTTTCTCTGCCGATACCTTAACCTTTGATACAATTTTTACTACAATCGGTTCTACAACAGCTTTTATTAAGGTTTATAATCCTTATGACCAACGCTTAAAAATATCGAATATTCAATTAGCCAGTGGAGCGGCTTCTGTTTTTTACTTAAACGTGGATGGCATGCAAGGCAGTAGTTTTACTGATTTAGAATTAGCACCCAAAGATAGTATTTACATCTTTTTATCGTGTAAACCCAATGCCAGTTTACAAAATCAACCCTTGTTGATTTCAGAGAACATACTATTTTCTTGCAATGGAAATCGGCAACAAGTAACCGTTCAAGCTTATGGCCAAGATGCTTATTTTCATAAATACGACGAAATTCAAACTACGCTTTGGAAAAATGATAAGCCGCACGTTTTATTAGGCTCTTGTTTAGTTGATACAAATCAAACCTTAACAATTCAAGCCGGCACTAAAGTGTACTGTCACCCGGGCGCTTACTTGTTGGTAAGCGGAACTTTAAAATCAAAGGGAACTAAAACAGACTCCATTTTATTTCGAGGAGATCGTTTAGAACACTATTATGATGAATTACCCGGACAATGGGGAGGAATAGTGTTTCTTAGAAATTGCGCTTCCGGTTCAATATTAGAGCATACCACCTTAAAAAATGCAACCACTGCGGTCATCTTAGGTTCTACTTCGAATGCCACCAGTGCTGCTGCTTTTCAATTTAGCTCGGCTCCGGATGTCACGATTAAGAAATGCCGTATTTACAATTGTGATCAAAATGGGATTTTTACTTTTTTGTCGATTTTGCATGTCGAAAACACCTTGATTTATAATTGCAACAAAGAATGTGTAGCCTTATTGTTTGGTGGTATTAGTGATTTTAAATATTGCACCATTGCGAATTACAGCAACGGTGAAATTCAACACGAAGACCCCTGTCTACGCATTTCAAATTATGCTATTTTCAATGGTACCGGAATTTTAAGTCAAGTAGATGCTACTTTTAATAATTGCATCATCATCGGCAATATTTCGAATAAAGGGGACACTTATGCGAATAATTACGAAGTATTTATTGACCATGATTTAGGCTTTAGTGCTACGGCTCCGTTTAATTATACTTTTGATCACTGTTTATTGCAACTTGAACCAACGTTGATTGATATGACACACGTGATTAGTTGCACGACCAATCCGAATTTGAACACAGTGTTTAGTGATAAAGATAATGATAATTTTGCCTTAGAAGCCGGTTCTCCGGCCATTAATACCGGTTCAACCAGTTTAACTTCGATAGTAGATGATTTAAACGATAAAACCCGCGATGCATTGCCGGATATGGGTTGTTTAGAGTATTAATTTCCACTTTTAACCATATGCAACTTAAATCGATTATAGCCGCTATTGAAGCCATTGCCCCGCTGAATTATCAAGAATCGTATGATAATGCCGGTTTATTGGTTGGAAATCCTCAAATGGAAATTCATAAAGCGCTGCTGTGTTTAGACACTACAGAAGCTATCGTGGATGAAGCGATTCAGATTGGAGCCAATTTAATTGTGGCGCACCATCCGATTGTGTTTTCAGGCTTGAAAAAATTAAATGGTAAAAACTATGTCGAACGCGTGGTGATGAAGGCTATTAAGCACGATGTAGCCATTTATGCGGCACACACCAATTTAGATAATCAATTAACCGGCGTGAATAAGGCGATTGCCGATAAGTTGGGGTTAACAAACACCCGTGTGCTGCAACCCTATGCCGATTCACTAGTTAAGTTGGTAACGTTTGTACCAACAGCACATCTGGAACATGTGCGGGAAGCGCTTTTCGAATCCGGTGCCGGGCATATTGGACACTATGAACATTGCAGTTTCTATCAAGCCGGTACCGGTACTTTTAAAGGAGACAGCAGCAGCAAGCCTTTTGCAGGGGTAGCAGGGGTTGAGCAACAGGAACAGGAATACCGATTGGAAGTAATTTTACCGGCCAACCGTCAAAATCAAGTTGTAGAAACCTTGTTGCAAGCCCATCCTTACGAGGAGGTGGCTTATGATTTAATTGCCTTAAAAAACAAGCAATCGACTTTGGGAGCAGGTTTGATTGGAGTTTTACCTGAGCCTATGCCGGAAATAAGCTTCTTAACTTTACTAAAAGGGCAATTTAATTGCAAAATGATACGACATACGTCACTTTTGAATCGTGAGGTAAGTCGAGTAGCCTTGTGTGGCGGAGCCGGATCGTTTTTGCTTAATGCCGCAAAACAAGCAGCAGCAGATGTTTTCGTAAGTGGCGACTTCAAATACCATGAGTTTTTTGATGCCGAAAAGGATATTTTAATTGCGGATATCGGACACTATGAAAGCGAGCAATTTACGATAAATATATTTTATGACCTTTTTAAGGAAAAATTCCCTACATTTGCAGTCCAAAAAACAAATCTTAATACAAATCCCATAAATTATCTTTAAATGGCTGTTACTAAAGAAATTCCGGTAGAAGAAAAATTAAAAAGTCTGTATCAGTTGCAACAAATTGATACCAAGATTAATGAAATTAAAACCATTCGTGGTGAATTACCTATGGAAGTTAGAGATATGGAGGATGAATTGGAAGGGTTAAAAACACGTATTATTCATTTACAGCAAGAAGCTACCGATGCTGAACAAATTATCAGCAACTATAAAACAGCCAAAAAGGAAGCAGAAGCTTTAATCAAAAAATACGAAAAGCAACAAGATAACGTTAAAAACAACCGTGAGTTTGATGCCTTGAGTAAAGAAATTGAAATGGCTCGTTTAGAAGTGCAATTGAATGAAAAGCGTGCTAAAGATTACCAAGAAAATGTTGTTGCTAAACAAAACGCTTTAGAAGAGGTTCAAAAATTGGTTAAAGACAAAGAAAAATTCTTGAAAACCAAAAAATCAGAATTAGAAAGCGTAATTGAAGAAACCGAAGCGGAAGAAAATTCCTTGATTAATACGGCAAAAGAAGCTCGTGAACATATCGAAGAACGTTTATTGATGAGCTATGATAAAATTCGCCGCAACTATAAAAACGGTTTAGCCGTGGTAAGCATACAACGTGGCTCTTGTGGTGGATGTTTCAATCGTATCCCTCCACAAAAACAAATCGAAATTCGTCAACATCGTAAAATTACTGCTTGTGAACATTGCGGACGTATCTTAGTAGACGAGTCAATGATTAATCAAGAAGGATAGTTTTCGGCATAAAACTGCCATGATAATCTTAAAAATAGTAGAACTTATAGAAACAATGCTTCTGGTTAAATTCAGGAGCATTGTTGTTTTTATATTGTGCGGTGTGCCTTTTTTTACGCAGGCGCAAACGGCTAAAAAAGCCACTTTTGATTTTAATAAAAATTGTGAAAAGGCTTACCATCAAATTATAGGCCTTCGAATTAAAAACGGCAGCGATATTATTGCCGCCGAAAAAAAACTTAATCCAAACAACCCTGTAGTGTATTACCTCGAGCATGAAAAAGATTTCATGTTGTTTTTTATTGAAGAAAAGGAATCAGACTTTAATCACATGATTAAAGAATTTGATAACCGTTTTAGTAAAGTAGAGAACGCCGATGTACATGCGCCGCTGCGTCGTTATTTGATGGCTCAAATGCAATTGGAAGTGGCCATTAGTAAAGGAAAGCTAGGGCAATTCATGACCGCCTTTTTCTATGTTCGCCGCGGTTATAACCTCTTGCTTGAAAATCAAAAAGAGTTTCCTAACTATACCCCTAATCTAATTGGCTTAGGCTTATTTCATGCCCTGATAGGAACGGTACCGCAGAAGTATATGTGGGGGGTAAACATGATGGGCTTTTACGGAAACTTAGAACAAGGCATGGGTGAGCTGTTAAAAGTTCAGGAATACGCTCAAAAAACACCGCTCTATTGTCAGGAAGAATTGGATTTTATATACGTCTATGGCTTGCTTTACATGATGAATGATAAAAAAGGGGCTTGGGACAAAGCAAAGGTTATGGTGAATGCGCATTCCGATAATTTGTTATATACTTTTCTAGGCGCAACAGTAGCTTTTGCCAGTAATTACAATGATGATGCGTTGAAATTACTCCAGAATCGTCCTAAAGGGCCGGAGTATATGCGTTTTTCATATTTGGATTACATGTACGGTTTAGCCAAATTGAGGCGCTTGGATAAAGATGCAGCTTTTTATTTTGAAAAATTTTTACTCGATCGGGATCGGCGCAATTTTGTAAAGGATGCTTATCAAAAATTAGCCTGGTGTCATTTGTTGAATGGCAATATGGAAGGCTATCATAAAGCCTTGGCTGATTGTGCAGTGCGAGGCAATGCGGTAGTTGATGCCGATAAACAAGCACAACGGGAGTTGGAAAGTAAAGACATTCCGAATTTAACTTTACTGCGTGCGCGTCTTTTGTGCGACGGCGGGTATTATGAAAAAGCAATTGGGGAGCTGAATGGAAAGAAAATGGATGACTTTTCACAACTGAAGGAAAAGGTTGAATTCGTGTATCGGGCAGGTCGTATTTATCATGAATGGGGGTATCCCGATAAAGCAATCCCTTACTATAATTTAGCGACAAAATACGGGGCCAATTTACCGCAATGGTATGAAGCCAGTGCAGCGGTCAATTTAGGGCTTATCTATGAGCAAAAAGGCAATAAAGAGTTAGCTAAAAAGTACTTTCAAGAATGTATTGACAGTAAAAACACGGATTTTAAAAATGGATTGGAACAAAAAGCGCGTTCGGGATTGGAACGATTAAAAAAGAAAAAGTAAACCACTCGTCGAACTTTTTACTAAGTGTCACTATTTTTTTCAGATTTACAGATTTTTAGTGGATATTTACAGCAGAGAAATACAACGTAAAACATTATGCAAGTTACAGACGAACTTATTGACCGTTTGAGTGCGCTCGCTAAATTAGAGTTTGATGCCAATGAAAAGCAAGCCATTGGAGCTGATTTAACGAAAATTATTTCATTCGTTGAAAAACTACAGAGCATTCCTACCGCTGGTGTGGAGCCATTAATTTATATGAATGAATCTCAAAATGTAATGCGTACGGATGTTAGAAAACATACCATTACCAAAGTTGATGCGTTAAAAAACGCGCCACAAAAGGATTCAGATTATATTAAAGTGCCTAAAGTATTGCAGAAAAAATAATTACGACCTTAAAAATAAGTGCCTGTGTCCGTTATTCGAATTAATCAGCTCACCAAATCGTACTTTCTTGGTAAAACCGAATTGCCGGTACTTAAGGGTATTGATATGGTTATTGAGAAGAACGAATACGTTGCGTTAATGGGACCCAGCGGAAGCGGAAAGTCAACTTTGATGAATATTCTGGGCTGCCTTGACACTCCAACCGGTGGCGAGTATTTTATCAATGGCACCGATGTTAGTAAAGCTAATGAAAATGAATTGGCGTATATCCGAAATAAAGAAATTGGATTTGTGTTTCAATCGTTTAATTTGTTGCCTCGTTTAACAGCATTTGAAAATGTTGCTTTGCCATTGATTTATGCAGGCATGAGCAAAAGTGAACGGGATGCTATCGCACAACAAAAAATAGAAGCGGTAGGCTTAGGCGATCGGGCACATCATAAACCCAATGAACTATCCGGCGGTCAAAATCAACGGGTAGCCATTGCACGTTCACTGGTAAATAACCCTTCTATTATTTTAGCCGATGAACCTACCGGTAATTTAGATACCAAGACCTCTTTGGAGATTATGAATATTTTTACTGAAATACATAGTCGTGGTAATACGGTTATTTTAGTGACGCATGAAGAAGATATCGCCCGACATGCCCATCGTATCATACGATTAAGAGATGGACTTATCGAAACAGATACGCGAATAAAATAAGGCTTTAAGGCGTATTCCAAATTTTCCAAGCGGCCTCAGCTTGAAAAACCAACATGTCATATCCGTTTTTTGTGGTTACTCCATGCGCTGCCCCCTTTAGCATGAATTGCGTTTGAGCCGGATTATAAACCGTATCAAAAAGTAAATGTTGTGCATTTAATAAGCTATAGTCGAGTAAAGGGAAGGCTTCAGTGTTAGGATACATTCCAAGCGGCGTACAATTGATGATTACCTTAAATTGCTTGTAGTAGTAATAGTTTAAATCCGTATAATTAATACGGTCAGTACCGGCATTGCCTCGAGTTACGAATAAATAGTGAATGCCTATTTTCTTCAAAACAGCCGCTACAGCTTGAGCTGCACCTCCGGTTCCTAAAATCAGTGCATGGGTATGATGTGGTTGTACCAATGGCTGAAACGATTGCTCAAACCCAATCACATCAGTGTTATAACCTATGGTTTTACCATGTTTGAAATGAATGGTATTAACGGCCTTTAATGCAGCAGCAGTTGGATCCAATTCATCCAAATAGGGAATTACTTGTTGTTTGTAAGGTATAGTAACATTCAATCCAATTAAATCGACATACTCCCGAATTAGAGGCGGAAATGCTTCGATTGAGGGGATAGGGAAATTTCGGTATTCATATTCGTGTAAGGCCAATTGCTCAAATTTAGCAGCAAAATAGGCAGCGGAAAAAGAGTGGGAGAGCGGAAAGCCAATTAGTCCTAGTAATTTCATTTCTATCCGCTTAACGAAGCACTAATTTTTTTGTAGCAATTACTTGTTGTTGCTTACGGATAGCAATAAAATAAAGTCCTGCAGGCAAATTATTGCGGGATACTATAAATCGACCGGAATTGCTTTGTAAGGTAGTAACGATTTTTCCGTCAATAGTGCTTAAATCAAGTTGGTAGTTGTCACTGTTATTCGGTAATTCAACAACAGTTTGATCATCCATCGGGTTGGGATATACTTCAACAACGATTTGCTGATCGTTTTCATCGATGCCTAAGAAATATTCTACCAATTGTTGTGTAGTATTGGTTTTCTTATCGCCATTGCCACCCATATAAATATGTGCAGTATTGGTAATTTTTTTATGAATGGGTAAGCCGTTCAATAAACTTATTTTAAACGAAACATAACCTTCGCTGTGCGAAGGGTCATCGGCATAGTTAGCCAACAAAATATTGTTAAACACCCATTTTATGACGCGGCCTTTGCGTTCAACAACACTAGGACTGTAACTGCTACCGCACAATTCTAAACTTGAGATGTCTAAATCAACATCCAAGGTATCAATGATAATCACATTTGCGGCCGGGTTACCGCTATCGTTTCTAAAGTGAATGGTGTACACCAAATTTGTGGAAGGAGCAATCTTATTGGAAGTGCCGGCTCCAACAGGGCTTGCCGTTTTGTTATTGGATGCATCGGTTGCAAATAATTTTTGTTCAAGGGTATCCACATTATTAAGTAAGGCATTATCGACAAAAGTGGAATCGCCAATCACCATAGCACTAACACGGGTAATGCTTCCAACTTGTAATCCGGCATTTGGGCTAAGGCAAATTTTGTAATAAGCTACATCGCCAATAGCCATAAAAGCAGGTAAATGCCAACTAATGGAAGTATTGCCTTGAACTGTACCGGATGGGAATGTACTGTGTACTGAAAATCCGGAATTGAAATTAAATTTCACAGTGCCTGATACCGTTTTGTTGCCGGTATTCTTTACTTGCAAAATATAAATGGCACTATCTGAAACGGAAGCATTATTACCTGCAAACAACTGTACAGCCAAATCGGGAGCAGCGTTTACCAGTGGCAAGTAAGATAAGTCGATGGGGTAATTGATATAACCGGGCAGTATATTCAAATTGAAATTGGTGGATTGAAAGCCGGGTTTAACAAGCGTTGAAACCGGATAGGTGCCGGCATTTTGTTCAAAAAAACTGTAGTATCCGGTGGTGTCGGAGTAAGCGCAATCATTACCGATACTAACCGGAATGGTGGTTACATTGGGTTCACCGATATCAATAAAATTATTGGCATTCAAATCATAAAAAATATGTCCTTGCACATGGTAGGCACTTCCATTAAAGGCAAAATTTAACCCTTTAATGGCATAATGATGACCAAATGCGGGTAAAGTATAATTTAACGGTTGTATTGGGAAGGTTTGTAAAATGCCGGCCGGACAAGAATTACCGGTAATGTAAATGGAATCAGGGCGTAATGGAATGGAGTAATAGCCGGAATAATCGGTTATTAAACTACAGATAATCGAGCTGTCGTGATCGTAAATATGAATAGCGTTACAATTCGCAACGGGCAATTCATAGCCCGGTTCAAAAACACCGTTTAAATTATTGTCATAAAACACATAGCCGCTAAAGGTATCGGCATTGCTGAAGAAAATGTATAAGCTTTGACTCAAAGTATCAAAGCATAAAGTGGAGGTGTCTAAAATTTTATGAAAAATAGTATAGGAGCCGGAGGCATAAAATTCTTTAAAGGTATCGACGGCTGAATGCGATTGGTACAACGGGTTAATCACATAAGGGTTATTGTAACTGATTTTCCAATCATGGGTATAGTTTGAACCCACAGTAGAAGGAACGACCACCAATTGATTGTTTAAATAGGAATACGTGAATGCCGGACTTGGAGGAGCAGTGCAGTTATTGTTGACAGAGGTATTAAAACAAATTTGACTACGGCAATAATTGTTATCGGCAATGTAAACGCAGCCAACGTGACTTCCGGTAA
>JAHEYX010000006.1:0-5611 GCA_023251415.1 Chitinophagales bacterium | reverse complement strand
AATATTCCAATTGATGTTTTGGGTATAGTTTGCGCTATTGATATAGGTATTGTAACCGGCACTGTGCAAAGCGGTATCGTTAATTATTCCGTAATAAAAAGGCGGAATAGCAGTTGCCGGAATGCTTACGTTAAAATTTAAACCGCCTGTAATGCTGGTTACATTGGATACATTTGGGGTATAGGGAGTACAAACAGAAAGATAAGCCCAGGCTTGATCACTATTAAAAGGGGAAATGGTTTGTGTTAATTGATACAAAAAACTGTCTCTTCCGGTATAGCCTATAGTTGGTGTATACTGAATATTACCATTAGCTAATACTTGGTAAGTACCATGCACAGGTGGTGTTAAAACGGTGATAGCGGTTGGCAACTTGCTGTAATCATTATCTTTAATCGGAATAGAAACCGTGTTATTGGTGTTGGCAACAGCAAAATCATAGTTGCATTTAATAATGTTATTGGTGCCGACAACGATATACACTTTATTGGGAATGGCGGTAGAAGCATTGGCGGCAGTAACCAAATAAGTAAAGGAATCTAAACCGTTAAAATTATTATTCGGTGTATAGGTGAAGCTGTTTGGATAAGCCTGATTAAGAATGGCAGTACCATTATTACCGCCACTAATGGTTAGTACGGTATCAATTGGCATTGGGTAAAAGTCGTTATTGGCAATAGACCAAGTTACCGGTGAACTTTGTGGAGTGTTGTGAATGTCATTTAATGGAATAATATGATTGTAGTGAAACTGTGCTTTTACCGGTCCTGCAAGAAGCAGCAGTAAAATACACCAATTTAACTTGCCAAAAAACGCCGTATTTGGTAAATTCCGAATCATAGGTTACACGTATTCCAATTTAACATTTCAAAAGTAGTCATTTTGCGCCATTTAGCCAAATTACAAGCAATAACTTCCTGTTTTTGAAAAGCGGGTGGAGCAGGGGCATCTAACTTTAAATAAATGGCCGGTTCGGCAGAACAGGTGCCATTCTTCCAAAAGTGCATGCCACACTTCTTAAGTACTTGAATAGAAGCCAAATTTGCTGTTTGAGCACGGCCAACAATAAACGGTAAACGAGCCGTTTCAAAACCCCATTGTAGGGTTGCAAGTGCGGTTTCAGTTGCGAAACCCCTGTTCCAATAGGCTTGTTTGAATCGAAACCCGATATCGGTAAAACCTTGATCGGGCTGAAAACGCAGTCCGCACCAACCTAGGTAAGTTCCGGTATCCTTTAAAAACACCGACATTCGGCCATAGCCGTATAAGTCGTATGGATTGTAATGGGCCAAAAAATCACGGGCTTCTGCGATATCGGAAAAGGCTTTGTCGCCGGTATAACGGACCACTTCGGGGTCATTATTCAATTCGAATATATTTACGGCGTCAGAAAGGCTGAAACGCTTCATGACAGTGCGTTTGGTTTCGATTTGCTCCATTTGTTTTTGATTTCAAAAATAATCAGAAAAATTGAATGGGGTGCCGGTCTTTTTTTACAAATAAATTTCCTACATTTGCCGTCCTATTATTTAAAAACCAAGCTGGAATAATGGCTACAATAAAATTTAGTAAAGATACCTACTTGTATTGGTACGAGCAGATGCAACGTATGCGCAAGTTTGAAGAGAAGTCGGGTCAACTTTACGGGATGCAAAAAATACGTGGCTTTTGTCACTTATATATAGGTCAAGAGGCTGTAGCAGCAGGTATTATCAGTGCTATACGTCATGATGATGCGATTATTACTGCCTATAGAGATCATGCCATTGCATTGGCTAAAGGAATTAGCGCGAATGCTTGTATGGCAGAATTATACGGAAAGGAAACCGGATGTACGAAAGGTAAGGGGGGCTCTATGCACTTTTTTAGTGCTGAACATAAATTCTTTGGTGGACATGGTATTGTTGGCGCTCAAATTCCATTAGGTGCCGGTATTGCATTTGCTGAAAAGTACAACGGAACAGATAATGTGTGCATTTGCTTATTTGGAGATGGTGCTGCTCGTCAGGGTGCATTACACGAGGCTTTTAATATGGCTATGCTTTGGAAATTACCGGTAATATTTATTTGTGAAAACAATGAATATGCCATGGGTACTTCAGTAGAGCGTACTTCTAATGTTACAGATATCGTTAAAATGGGCTTGGCCTATGACATGCCTTCTGCACAAGTAAACGGAATGAATCCGGAAACTGTACATGAAGCTATTGAATTAGCAGTAGAACGTGCACGTAGCGGTGAAGGTCCTACCTTCTTAGAAATCAAAACCTATCGCTATAAAGGACATTCGATGAGTGATCCTGCGAAATACAGAAGTAAAGAGGAAGTTGAAGAATACAAATTAAAAGATCCGATTGAACAAATTCGCAAGGTAATTGTAGAACGCGGTTATGCTACCGAATCGCAATTGGATGAAATTGATGCAGGTATTAAAGTTGAAATTGATGAATGTGTGAAATTTGCTGAAGAATCACCTTTCCCATCTGACAGCGAATTATTAAAAGACATTTACGCTCAAGAAGATTATCCTTATATTGTTGATTAACAATTGAAAGTATACCATTACAACTAAACAAAACAAACAGACCTAACAAAAATGGCAGACGAAAAAAACAAAAACGCGGGAACTGAAATTGAAGGTGCAATTCTTTCTACCTACAGTAAAACCGAACATTTTATTCACGATAACCGCAAAATGCTTTCCTATGTGCTAATTGGTGCCATAGTTTTAGTATTAGGTGTTATCGGTTTTAAATACTATCAAAAAGGTCGCGAAGAAGATGCACAAAAACGCATGTTCTGGGCTCAACAACAACTTGAATTAGATTCATTTAAACAAGCGCTGAACGGTGATGGAATGAATTATGGTTTCATTAAAGTGAAAGAGAAATTTGGAATGACCAAAGCCGCTAATTTGTGTAACTATTACATGGGTATTTGCTATTTAAATACCGGTGATTACAAAAAGGCTATCAGCAGTTTAGAAGATTTCAGTACTTCGAATGATGTGATTGAAGGCTATAAATTATGTATGATAGGTGATGCTAATATGGAATTAAACAATGTTGAAGAAGGTTTGAAATATTATAAAAAGGCCGCTGAAAATACCACTAATGAATTTGCTGCTCCTTACTTTATAATGAAAGCCGGAAACGCCTACGAACATTCTAAAAAATATGCAGACGCGAAAGCCATGTATATGAAAATTAAAGACAACTTCGTTTCATCTCAGCAATTTCGTTCTATAGATGCCTATATCGCACGTTGCGAGGCTAATTTATAAGTTTACACTTCTAATTTATTCAATGGCGGTTAAAGCATCTTCTTTAATCGCCATTTTTATTTAAACGCATATGGCAAATTATTTAAAACAACAGAAAACCGAACTTCGCGGCAATTATAAATCGGTTAAGGTGGCCCTGGTAATGGCAGAGTGGAATAGTATCGTAACGCAGAAAATGGCTGACGAAAGTGTGGCTGAGCTACTTGCATTGGGTGTGCAAACAAAGCATATTACTACCTATAAGGTTTCAGGAAGTTTTGAAATACCGTATGTTGCTGCACAAATTGCTAAGCAAAATAAAGCGGATGTGGTGATTTGTTTAGGCTGCATTATTAAAGGGGAAACAATACACGATGAAGTGTTAGCTTACACCGTTACAGCGGCTATACTTAACTTAAACCTGACTTATAACCAAGCGTTTATTTTAGGGGTACTTACCACCAATACCTTAAAGCAAGCAATAGATCGTTCAAATGGAAAAAAAGGAAATAAAGGGCGCGAATGTGCTCGTGCAGCCTTATCCATTTGGGAAACCGGAAATGCAATACGTTTAAAAGCAAAGGCTAAGAAGTAATAAGCTTTTCAATCTCTTGTAAAATGCGAGAATCAGCATCAGCAATGGCTAAATGCTTAATGTTTTTGCTCAATGCGGCTTGTTGATCGACGTTGTGAATTAGTGACATTAATTCATTTACCAAACTTTGTTGGGCATTCGCATCTTTCACTAAAATGGCGGCATTTTTAGAAGTTAAAGCCAGTGCATTTTGTGTTTGATGGTCTTCGGCAACATTCGGTGAAGGCACTAGTACTGCAGCTTTTCCAACCACACTTAATTCACTGACACTAAGCGCACCGGCTCTTGAAACTACAATATCGGCAACAGCATAAGCTTGATCCATATCTTTAATGAAATCAAAAACTAAAACTTGCTGTTTAGAGGAATCTAAGGTGTTTGTCAATTCTTTAGCTTGTTCGAAATAGGCTTTACCGGTTTGCCAAATTATTTGTATACCGGCTTCAATTAACTGTTGTAAGCCGGCGGCAATGCTTTGATTAATGGTTCGTGCACCTAAACTTCCTCCAATTATCAATACAGTTGTCTTGTTTGCATCCAATCGCCAAAACAAGGCGGCAGCGGATTTGGTAATTTCACTTTGACTAATAATCGAACGTATAGGGTTGCCTGTTTTAACAATTTTTGTTTTTGGAAAAAAGCGCTCCATACCATCATAAGCAACACAAATGGTAGCGGCATTTTTAGCCAACCATTTATTGGTTAATCCTGCATAAGAATTTTGTTCTTGAATTAAAGTCGGAATACCAAGGCGTTGCGCCATAAATAAAGTGGGGCCGCTAGCATATCCGCCAACACCAATCACTACTTGCGGTTGAAAGCTCTTCATCAGCTTTCGTGCACGACTCAGGCTTTTGTAGAGTTTATACGGCAAACTTAAATTCTTTAAGCTCAAGCTCCGTTGAATTCCGGCAATCGGTAAACCTATGATTTCATAACCGGCTTCCGGAACTTTCTGCATTTCCATTCTTCCTTCGGCACCAACAAATAAAATATGAACTAAAGGATAAGCTTTCCGAATGGCATTTGCTATTGCCAACGCCGGAAATATATGTCCACCGGTTCCACCACCACTAATAATTACACGAGAAAGTGTTGTCGAAGAATTCATTGCGTTAGTTTATCTTACTCAGGTAAAAATAATAAAAAGTATAACTTGTAGTACCTATTCTGAAAACAAGCAGCACGCAGGTTATTTACTCATAAAAATGGTTGTTTACTCAAATTACAGTAGGTAGCACTAATTTTTATTTATTTTTAGCAGGTAAATGGACTAGTCATGAAACGAATGCCGGTGCTTGTATGGTTGGGAATTATTCTCCTGTTTTTGCCGATTCAACTTTTGGCACAACATACGAGTATGGTTTTTCATCATTTTACCGAACGTAATGGTTTATCAAACAATTCGGTTAATAGCATCTATCAAGATCATGAAGGGTATATTTGGGTTGGAACCATGGATGGGCTAAATCGCTATGATGCTTATTCGTTTAAAGTATATCGTCATATTGAGTCGGACACCAATTCGATTCAGAGCAATGTAATCAGTTGTATAACAGAAGATCAACAACATAATTTGTGGATCGGCTTTGGTACATCCGGCATCAGTTGTTTTAATCCGCGTACGGGTGTTTTTACCAACTACAAGCATAAACAAAATGATCCGGGGAGTCTTCCGGATTGGGAAGTGAAATGTCTTTATGTTGATCAAAACAATACTGTTTGGGCCGGTATTTGGCGTAATGCTTTGTGGA
>JAHEYX010000230.1 GCA_023251415.1 Chitinophagales bacterium | reverse complement strand
TATAGCAAAACTTGATGGAAATATAACCGTTACTTCTAAAGGAATGTTTGGTAAAGGTTTATTGGATTGGAGTGAAGCTAATTTGAAAGCTGGTAAAATGAAGTTTGGTAAAATGACTGTGCAGTCTGATACAGCCGATTTATTAATTCGCACGCTTGATCGTGTGGGTACTGCATTTGTGTCAAAAAATGTAAATTCTAAAATTGATTTCGAAAAACGCATTGGTGATTTTCAATCCAACGATCCAAATGAAACCGCAGCCAATTTCGTCTACAACCAATTCAGTTCTTCAATGGACAAATTCCATTGGGATATGAATGCACAAACCTTAGACTTTAAATCATCAAATCCTGCCGATACTTCGATGATGATTTCTCAAAATGCTTCTCAAGAAGGTTTGCGGTTCAGAGCTAAATCGGCTAAATACAGCTTGGGAACTAATATTTTGGTGGTTGAAGGGGTGCCGTATATTAATAGCGGCGACTGTAGAATAATGCCGGATAGCGGACGTGTTTATATTGAACCTAAAGCTCAAATTAGAGCATTGAAAAACGCAAAGATTTTGTCGGATACTGTTTTGCAATACCACCGAATTTATGATGCTACGGTTCAGTTGTACAGTAAAAATCAATTCTTAGGAACCAACGCCAAATATGATTTTAACAGTAAAGTAACCGGCAAACAAGTATTACAAGTAGATAGTATTTTTATGCGTCAACAAGATGGAGGCAAATGGCATTCCTATGGATTCGCCAATATTAAAGAGGATCAAAATTTTGCCTTAAATAAAAAAATGACTTTTAAAGGGTATTTCAAATTTAATGCAGCACAGAAAGATCCTCAATTGGATGGTTTTGCTCGTTTGAAATTGAATACCACCACCATCCGCACCGATTGGTTTACGTTGAATTCAGTGATACGAGCCGACTCGGGTAACTTTAACGTTTATAATCCGAAAAACGAAAAAGGAGAACCATTGTATTTCGGTATCATGCGCGGTGCTTACGATTCAATTGGGGTTTATCCTTCTATCTTTGCAGCGGCTTCTAATGCAGCCGATCATATTGTTTTCAGACCGGAAGGATTTTTACAATACAATCCCAACTCAAATGAAATTGTGTATGGAAACAGTGCTAAATTAAATGAACAAACCAAGCGTGGCGATTTTCTTAAATTTAATGACGCTACCAATAAATTGTATTGCGAAGGCAAATTCGATTTCGGTTTAAATTATGCTCCTATTAAATTGGTAACAGTAGGTAATTGTTACGTCGATTTGAATAAGAACGCTATGGTTTATAATTTAGTCATCGGCTTGAAACTAGATTTGAGTAAAGAGCTGATGGATATTATGATTAAAGATTGGATTGATTTAACAGCTGATAAACCGGATGCGGATTATAAAGCACCATGGGTTGGTAATGCCTTGGCAGAAGTTATTTCCGATCGCGAATTGAAAAAAGCCATGAAGTCTATTGAAGAAGAAGCAGAAGTTCAAAAATTGGATCTACCGAAAGATTTGCCGTATAACTTTTTCTTAACCAATGTAAGAATGGCTTATGATCCATTCTCAAATTCGTACAAAGCTGTTGGTAATGTGTCATTCGTTCAATTAGGGACACAGTATTTTGGTAAACAAATCTATGCTTATATTGAATTTGGAATGAAAAAAGGTGGCGATTATTTTAATATCTTATTCGAAACTTCAGAAGCAGATTGGTATTATTTTAACTATACCCCGCATGTATTACAAACCTTATCCTCAAATGATACCTATACTTCATTTATTCAAACTATTGTACCGGAAAAACGCTTAATCAAAGATCCGGCTTCACCACAGTTATTCTATAGTTATCAGCAAGCACCGGAAATCAAAAAACGTCAGTTTAAAGAACGAATTCGTAATTTCAGGTATTAATTTTCGAAGATTTCTTTCTACCATATTAGCATTTTTATGAAGGATTGATTTGTTTTGCAACCAAGATGTACAAATCAATCCTTCGTCCTTTATTGTTTTTAGCTGAACCTGAAAAGGCACATCACTTAACTTTTAAACTTTTGAAAATAGCCGGTAAACTTCCTTTGGTACCGACCCTTTTAAAGGTAAACTATAAAGTGCAACATCCGGCCTTAGCTCAAGAATTGTTTGGTATTCGGTTCGAAAATCCAATAGGATTAGCCGCCGGATTAGATAAAAATGCATGGGCAACCGATGAACTCAGTTACCTGGGTTTTGGTTTTATTGAAATTGGAACAGTTACCCCTTTACCTCAACCCGGCAATCCTACGCCTCGCTTGTTTCGTTTACCTGCCGATCGTGCTTTAATAAATCGTATGGGTTTTAATAACGAAGGTATGCAAGTAGTTGCGGAGCGATTAAAAAAGCGGAAGCAAAGGATTTTGATTGGTGGCAATATTGGTAAAAATAAAATTACAGCTAACGAAGATGCCATCAGTGATTATATCAAATGTTTCAATACCCTTTATGATACGGTTGATTATTTTGTAATAAATGTAAGCTCACCAAACACTCCGGGTCTTAGGGCTTTGCAAGAAAAAGAACCTTTAACCGCATTGATTATTTCGCTTCAAGCAGCGAATAAGCAAAAACCGAAAAGCAAACCAATATTGTTAAAAATAGCTCCGGATTTGAATGAACAGGAATTGTCGGATATCGTTGAAATTGCTAAAACAACCGAATTAAACGGGATTATTGCAACTAACACTACTATTAGTCGGGCAAACTTAACAACTCCTGCCGAGCAAATTGAGGCAATTGGTGCCGGTGGCTTAAGCGGCGCTCCGGTTAAAAACAAATCAACTGAAGTGCTTCGTTTTTTAAGAACACACCTTTCCATACCATTAATTGCATCCGGTGGAATAATGTCGGTTGATGATGCTTTGGAAAAGCTAGCAGCCGGAGCCGATTTAATTCAATTATATACCGGCTTTATATATGAAGGGCCTGCCTTGATCAAGGATATTAATAAAGCAATTCTAAAACAGCGTTTACAAAATAATCCGGCGTGAAACTAATTTATCAAGTTGCGATTTTATTGTATGCCGGGTTATTAAAAGCAATAGCACCTTTTAATGCCAAGGCTAAATTGTGGGTCAATGGTCGTTACAATTGGAAAATAAGGCAGCAACAACTGTATGATGCAAATGCCAATTACATTTGGATACATTGTGCTTCATTAGGTGAATTCGAACAAGGTAGACCGGTTATTGAAGCTATTCGTGAAACCTATCCGCATTTAAAAATAGTATTATCGTTTTTCTCTCCATCCGGATATGAAATTCGTAAAAACTACAACCGTGTTGATGCAGTAGTATATTTACCATTAGATACACCGGCCAATGCCAAAGCGTTTCTTGAAATCTGGAAACCGAAAGCCGCATTGTTCATTAAGTATGAGTTTTGGTTGAATTACCTCGAACAATTGCATCTTTTAACAATCCCTACCTTTCTGATTGCGGCGAATTTTAGAGCCAATCAACTTTTCTTTAAATGGTATGGAGGCTTATTTTTAAAAGCGCTAAAAGCTTATTCCCTAATAGTGGTACAAAACGAGCGTTCGTTGAATTTATTAGCAAAATACAATGTCAAAAAAGTTATTCAAGCTCCGGATACGCGCTTCGATAGGGTACAAGCAGTTGCTAATCAAACCGGTACTGCTACTGAAATGCAAGACTTTATCGATAAGTACAAGGTGTTTATGGTTGGTAGTGCATGGTTGGCTGATTTAAAACAATTAACAGCTGTATTGAATTCACCTTTGGCAGCTGAATGGAAATTTGTAATTGTACCACATGAAATTGATGAGGAAACATTAAATCAGCTTAACACCTTGTATAATCAACAAGCCGTTTTTTACACACGTTTAGCTACATACTCGACCGTTGAGCTGCAACAAGCTAAAGTTTTAATTGTTGATGTTATGGGGCAATTGGCTGCTATGTATCGAATAGCTGCAATTGTTTTTGTAGGCGGAGGATTTGGAAAATCAATTCATAATATCTTGGAGCCCGGTGTCTACGGTTTGCCGATTATAATCGGTCCAAAACACCACAAATTTCAAGAGGCGCTAGATTTAATAGCTAAAGGGGGAGTTGTTGGCGTAAACAATGCGCAAGACATTTTAAATTGTTTTGAAAAATGGCAGAATGAAGCCCTGCGTAGACAAACAGGTGCTATTAACAGTAAGTATATCCAAGCTAATTTAGGCGGAACATCAATTATTATGAACCACTTGCAAAGCGTCTTGCAATCAATTGCATAAATTTATTGACCAACTGCGGTTCTTTACTCCACGCCTCTTGCTTATAACGTGTTTCAATTAAGTTTAATGCAGTATTAATTGAATCCGCATTATTTAAGGTTTGAATAGCTTCCAGATAAGTATGCATATCCCCATCAAACAAATGTTGAATATAACTGAATTTATCATTTGTATTAATGGCTGATTTAATATCCGTTATTGGTTTCAATTGCAATTTATCGGCAAGTTCAGGTTGACGAGCACTGAATTTATCATTTACCGATTTTTGTTGATCACTGCCTTGACTACTTGCTTGCGGAGTAATTGGTTTAATCGATGGAGCTGCAGGCGCAGCTATAGGAGCAGGTGCAGGAGCAGGTGCTGAGGCTTCGACAATCGGGGATGGCGTAACTAATGGTGGAGGAATGACCGGCGATTCAACTACAACTCGTGGTTTTTCAACAGGTTGTGTTACAGGTGCTGTTTCTTCAATTGCTGGTGCAGGTTTTTCAACAATCGGCTCAGCTGCTGTTGCTTTTTTTAATAGTGCCTGAAGTTGATTATTGGTTTCAGAAAGTTGTTCAGCCTGCTGCAATTCACGTTTCACGTCCATCCACAAGTTCATCCACTCCTGATTAACCAAATCTTGTTGGTGTTGAATTCTTTTTATTCTTTCTTCAAAAGAAGTAAGTATTTCTGCTATTTTTGTCATGTTAGCAAAAGTATCTAAAATGGCGCTAAATTGAGCAGTAGTTATGCACTAAGGGCTGTCAATTTGATGCATTACTTGACAATCACAAAATCGCGATATAATGTTTATAGAACCTCAAATACCACACGATCAACGCGGATGGATAGAAGTAATCTGTGGTAGTATGTTTTCAGGTAAAACGGAAGAATTAATTAGAAGGTTAAAGCGCGTTAAAATCGCTAATCAACCGGTCGAAATTTTCAAACCAAAAATCGATACCCGTTATCATGAGCAAAAAATAATTTCTCATGATGAAAATGCGATTCATTCAACTCCGGTTGCTCATTCAGCAGAGATTTTAGCACTGGTTGATAATATAAAAGTGGTCGGCATTGATGAAGCACAATTCTTTGATGAAAACTTGCCGGCTGTTTGTGATCAATTGGCTTCCAACGGAGTACGGGTAATAATTGCCGGA
>JAHEYX010000229.1 GCA_023251415.1 Chitinophagales bacterium | reverse complement strand
CCGACATCAACATATCAATAACTTAACTTTACAAGAATACAATCAATTATTAATTAACCAACAAAAAAATGCCGCTTAATGTCTTATGTATTTTGTCCACTTTTTTCTTGGAATTCCAATCTAATGCCTAATTATACTTATGAAGCACAGTTTTATGATAACACTGATATTGCTTATTATAATGATATAGAGAATATAAATTTAGGTTATAATTCTGTTATTCATAGAAGTAGCGATCCTAAACATATACCTTTTGTAAAATCTATTCTGAAAATTATCCAACACAACACTACATTTGATACGATTTATCAAAATAAACCACTTTATTCTCAAATATTTCAAACATATAATAATGCAACTAATCGGAACAATTGTTGGTTTATATTAAAAGGATTAACATTTGATGGAGATTTTGATAGAATAAATCCTGATACTTTATTCAAAATATATGACATACGTTATCCAGAAGCACCAGCACCTGCATTTCCATATTATGTACCCGGAATAGATCTTTTTGAGAAATGTATTCTTGTGCAACTACATTTCGCAGACTCTCTAAACTCTATTAATAATTACTACACATTTATAGAAAATTGTTGTTTTAAAAATAATATTGCAGCCGGTTTTGAGTCATATCGAAATTTCAATGATGTAGTTTATTATACAAATATTATAGATTGTCGAAAGGGAATAGTTCAAACATCAAATAAGAATAAATTAAAGTTAATCAATTGTAAATTTGGCCTTAGCAAAAACACTTTTACATCACAAATATTTCAAAATAGCTATTTTCCTCATTATGGTACTCCAATTTTCGCAGGCTTTTGGCAGGAGCCTAATGCTAATGAATCTTCAATGGAACTTAATGTATAAAATTGTAAATTTAATAATGGTTCGTTTGCATTAAATATAAGTCACCAAGATATTAAAGATCGAGTTAATAATACATTCATTGATGGTAATTTGCTTTCATCAGGAATCGTTTTCACCGGAAGTAACCTAAATTCAAATATTTCTGGGTCGTATATTAAAGTTACTAATAGTATGATTATTGAAACTAATATTAATACAGTAATTGGTTCGTATGGTAACTACAAAAGCAAAGGTGTATCTAGAATAGCAGAGTTTGGCGGAATTTCTTTTATTAACACTCATTTCATTTTGAATCGCTTTTTTATAAATAAAGATTCAAATCAGAATTCAATTGAAGATTTCAACAGATTAGAGCCTTGCATAGTAATTCAACATAGTAGTTGTTCTAAAGATATGGAGCTTAAATTTGACCATTGTTGGTTTAATACTGTTGATTCTACGATGAATCAATCTCCAACTTTTGGTATAAAACCAACTTATACTTCAGCATTTTATGTAAGTTCTGGTTTGTCGGACTCTTCAAACATTATTAGTTTAACTAATTGTCAGATAGATAGTTTTGACAATTGCTTTTTTGCAAAAACTAACAAATACAAAACGTCAGGAACATCGATTAATGATTTATCAGATTGTTTCACCGGTTCAATCACAATGGATAATGTTGGCGTTTCAACAAATGCCTATTATGATACACTTAATCAACCTATTTCAATCAATAATGGTACATATTTATTATCAGGTAACAATTTTGATATTAGCAATTGTGCATTTACGAATTGTAATGGATTTATTTTTGTTCAAAACACCAATCATTTCAATATAACTAACTCATTTATTGATGATATGCCTATGTATCTTTTTAAAATATATGCGCCTTTTGACAGTGATACTAAAAAGCCACTTTCGCCATTTCCTGCAATTAAAATGATTGATTGTTCCAGTAGGTTATTGGACAGTACACATAATGCAATAATATTAGCAACTGGTTCTCCCGGTGTTTTAACGAATCCAGGATTGTATTTAACAAAATACATTAAACAGTGCATAAAATCTAATCGATCAAATTATTCAAGTGCCATAAGACATAAGGCTAAATACGCATTGTATGGAGATGAGTTTTTAGATTACAATAGTTCAAGTTCAATGTTTACTCCTTTTAATGTAAGTATAATTGGCTATGATTTTCGTCAAGATTTTGATACGAGTACTATATTCCATTATTGGGACAATTTGGTAGCTAGGGCTACATTCAAACCAAATTCAATTCGATTTAGCGAGACTGAGGCTAATATAACTGAAAGCAATCAATACGATATTTGTAAAACAAATAATTACTATTACAGCATACTTAATGGTGCACTATCAACCGGTTTCAATAATAATTATACTTTTCCCGTGCATCTATTGATAAGTGGTAGTGCAAATAATCATACTGATTTTAACTTTATTCCATCATGGAAAGTATATAGTTTTGCTTCACATAGCAATCCTAGTACTCCATTTACAACTGTTGCTTCAAATTTTGATAATATAGATTATTATTCGAAGCCGAATTATGAATTTGATGAAAATATTTATTTGGCTATTGATGATAATTTACCTGAATTGTACAGTTCAAATGCAACTTATGTTGGCATCGCAATAAATGAATTCGACCTAAGCAGAACGGACTGTCGGTCAAATTTTGATGTAAATTCAATAACCGATAATGATTGTCCTACTGAGACTCCAATGAGAATTTACAACGATGTTCCTGAAAATTTAATAAATGCGTTTCCTAATCCTGCATATAATAATTTGAACCTTTTAATTAACTTTAAAGATAGAAATGAGAATGGATTATTGTTAATTTATAACTCAAATGGAATAATTGTTTATAAACAAGCAATTTCAAGTGATGCTGGTAATAGTCAGTTAATAAATATCAATACAGATAATTTTAGTAGTGGATGTTATTTTGTTAAGGTAATAACTCAAAAAAGTAATATCTCAAGTAAAGCTATTTCAATAATTAATGATTAAATTTGAACTATGAAATATCTATTTCTATTATCGATAACCTTAATTTTCAGTCAATTAAAGCTCAATGCACAAGTAGCTCGTATGCAGTTGATTGAGGAATTTAGTGATGAAGATGTTTTCGAGTGCGCTACTGAAGACCCGGCATTCAATATACTCCTAGCAAATCACACTAATCAAGCTATTGCTTTAAAATATGAAGCAACAACAGGGACAGAATTTGGATTTATTGCATCAACGGTTGTATCTCCTGTTGTAGATCGTCGGTTTTATTACGGAAATATCACTAATTATCCTTATGGTTTACAAGATGGTAAAGCCATTCAAGCCCCAACTAGTGCTAATAATGGTAAAGTAAAATATTTGACCGGTGCTGACCTTGCAAATAGAAGTACTGTTACTTCCCCCTTTAGCATAAATTTAAGCCATGCTTTTAGTGCCAATTTTGATAGTATTTATGTAACCGCAATAATTACTGCTGCTCAAAATTATACTGCAATTGATAGTAGCATAGGCGCTATACACTATCGTTTAGCGTTGGTTGAAAAAGAAATACATGTTAAGAATGCTACAGGTGCTAACCGTGTAGTTGATTATTATAATGTAATGCGAAAAATGATACCCAATGCTGACGGAACGATTTTGCGAAATTCTTGGTTTAACGGTCAATCGGATACCATTACTTTCAAATTTCATATTGGGATATATCCTTTAACCTACTTGTACGATTTTTCGCAAATAGCTTTCGTTGGTTTTTTACAGGACGATGGGTATGGAACCACAGTTAATGCAAATTCAGTTTTACAAGCTGCTTATAGTGCCCCCCTTCCCATGCCTTCATTTATGGCTGATGCCGGATTAGAAAATGTAACTGCAATAACTAGTCATTGTATTGATAGTATTACACCAAGTTTTAAAATTACAAATCATGGTATGCCGCTTTTAACACAAGCAATTATTGCTTATTCTACCAATAAATGGAATACCAGTACATCATTAGTATGGAATGGCAATTTGGCAAAGGATTCATCTGCTATTATTTCATTTTCGCCTATTGCAGTTGGTTTAGGTAATATACCGCTTGTTGGTAAAATTACTTCGGTTAGCGGTCATCCACTGGGCGATTCACAAAACAGTTTTGCTAATCATTACGATTATAATTGTTCGAATAATATTACTAACTCCTATTTGCCTTATGATTATTCGGTAACAAGTACACACTCTAATGCAGCAATTTTACAAAATTTCCAAAATTGTGCATCTTTTGATAAAAATGTAACTTTTACTAATGCTACTTTAATTAATAAAAAAAGGGATGATATCATGGTGTTTAATCAAGTATATGCGCCTCTTGCTACTGAGCCGTTAGGTGCATATGCTAGTTCAAGTCAATCTTTATGTTGGATACTATTTAATTTTGGCATTTATGGTGGTAACAATGATACAACTGCAATAGCTTTTAAATCGCTTGATTTAACAACGAAAATAAATACAGGTTTAAGATTTGATTACTCCTACGCCAAGAGATTTTATACAAGCAATGATACATTAGAGGTACTTGTTTCAAGTGATTGTGGTAATACATGGCAATCAGTTTGGCTAAAGTCTGGTTCAGATTTATCAACTGGAAATTCAGATTCAATTAATTTATTTTATCCAACTCATAGTGAGTGGCAATCAGCATCTGTTGATTTAAGATCTTTTGACAATAGTCCTTCATTGAACATAAAATTACAGGTTATTGAGGCAGGTGGAAACGCGTTATATTTAGATAATATTAATCTTGGTGGAGGCATATACAATTCTGCAACTGAACTTGATAACCAAAACTTAAATTCTATATCAGTCTATCCTAATCCTGCAATTGATTTCATTCAACTAAAAACCAATTCTACAATTGCCGCTTATGAAATTTACAGTTCTATTGGTCAAATGATGGATAGCCGTATTTTACCGGCTAAATCTTCAACTACTACAATTGACATTTCAACCTTAGCTAACGGCATCTATTTTATTAAGCTGCTCGATTCCAAAGGGAATCAATCGAGTGCTAAGTTTATTAAGGAAGGAAATTAATTGGTGTTCAAAGTAAGACATATGAATGTATTTAAAGTATGTTGAGTACACGCCAATAAATCAGAGTGCTAATCCGCCGATATGGTGGAAGAAACAAAATGAGAATGCTTGCCCGCCACCATAACATAAAAATAAAAGATTGGAGGGCTTGTCCGCCGATATGGTGGAAGAATGAGAATCCCGAATTGTTCGGGAGAGAGCGCAGAACTTATTCCCGTCCTTTCAATGCAATTACCTATGATGGCGTTTTTTTTGATCGATGAATACATAAAGAGGTTCGTGCGGACACGAACCTCGGCGATGCGTTTCCTATGCGATGCGTTTCCTCGGTGATGCGTTTCCTCGAAGTTCCGTTAACTAAAGAAGTCGGTGAACAAACACCGACTTCGGCTTCACGTTATTTAACATACTATAAATGCCATTACTAAAATTTGTTTATCCGATAATTGTTGAGCTAATATGTTGCTGTTTCTGAAAATA
>JAHEYX010000228.1 GCA_023251415.1 Chitinophagales bacterium | reverse complement strand
TATATAACATACACTCTTTTCAATCGAGGGCTTACCATATTCGGGTGAAGCAGTTATAAAATCACGAGCTTCTGCGGCTTGTAACCAACAGGGGTCATTCAAATTACCATCGATACGAGGTGGTGTTGTGGTAAACTTGGCCGTATACGATTTTAGCTGCACACTATCGGCAGCCAGTATGGTGCTAATTGGAAACAACAGCAGAAGAGTAAGGGTGATTAGGCGAACGCTCAAGACAGTGGATTTTAAGGTTAATACACGTCTTAGAACCGACCGTTCAATAAGTCTGCTCTAATGTGTATTTGGGCAAGGCAAATTTAAGGTGAAAAGCAACCAAATAAATCCCCCATTAAACTACCCCTTACGACAATTTTGTTGCGCAAGAGCCCGGTTGACTTTTATTTAAACTTTATTTACAAATTTATGTTATTGTTCGGAAATTGAATATCCAAAAAGGTTAAAATGTGTGATGAATAAAATACTTTTGCGTCCTATGAATTTAAAAAAAATTACCCTTTTTGCATTTCTTGCATTATTCATTCAACTCGGAACAGCTCAAGCACAAACGGCTTGCCTTAAAGGAAGAGTAGCGGATGCCTTAAACAATGAAGGTATTTCTTACGCCACTATAACCATACAAGGTTCTACAGCCGGAGCCTATTCTGATTCAGCCGGTTATTATACCATTTGTAACCTCAATCCGGGCAATTACAATATTGAGTGTACGGTAGTAGGGTATAATAAAAAAGTAGAATATGAAATAGAAGTTATTAATAATATGCCGGCTGTTGTCAATTTTCAATTAGACAAAACGAGTACGGTATTAAAGGAAGCTAAAATTTCGGCAGCCGATAAATTTTATCGCATGGAAGAAAGCCCCTTAAGTGTTAGAAACATTGGGGTTAACGAAATTCAACGCAATCCCGGTTCGAATCGTGATATTTCTAAAGTAATTCAAAATTTACCGGGAGTAGCTGCTACGGTTTCATATAGAAACGATTTATTGGTTAGGGGTGGTGGACCTAGTGAAAATCGTTTCTATTTGGATGGAATCGAAATTCCGAATATTAATCACTTTGCAACACAAGGTAGTACCGGCGGTCCGGTTGGTTTGTTGAATGTTGATTTCATTCGGGAAGCTGAATTTTATACGGGGGCATTTCCGGCTAATCGGGGCAATTGCATGAGCAGTATTTTGGATTTAAAGAATAAAGATGGCAGAAGCGATCATTGGGGCGGAACATTAACCACGGGTTATACTGCATCCGGTTTAAGTTTAGAAGGTCCGGTAGGCAAACACACAACAGTATTATTGTCGGCACGTCAAAGTTACTTGCAAGTGTTATTCAAACAAATCGGTTTACCATTTTTACCCACTTTTACTGATTTTGAGGTAAAAGTTCATATCAAACCCAATAAGAAAAACGATATTACTATTTTAGGTTTAAATGCTTTAGACCAATTTGCGTTTAATCCGGATGCCGTTACCAAAGCCAAAGATTCAACCAGAAAAGCTTATGCGCAGTACATTTTAGGTTATTTACCGGGCAACGAACAACAAAACAATACGATAGGCGTTAATTGGCGTCATTTCCGCAAAAATGGCTATACCACTACTGTTATCAGCCGTAATGCTTTAGATAATTACGCCTACAAATACACCAATAATGATGAATCAAATGCGGCCAACCTTATTTACAAATACCGCAGTTACGAATCTGAAATTAAAGCACGTATTGAAAGTACCGGAAATAAAGGCGGCTATAAATTTAATTACGGTGCCGGTGCGGAACACGCTTATTATACCAATGCTACTTTCAATCGGATATCAACGCCTTATGGAATTGATACGATTGATTATAATTCGAAATTGAGTTTTCAAAAATTCAATTTATTTGGACAATTAACGCACGGTTATTTTGGTGATTTGTTGAAGTTATCGTTTGGACTTCGCACCGACTTTAATAATTATTCAAACCTCATGTTAAATCCGTTAAAACAGCTTTCACCAAGGTTTTCGGCTAGTTATCAATTGAATGAAAACAGCCACCTGAACTTCAATACCGGAGTTTATTATCAATTACCTGGATATACAGTTTTAGGATATCGTTCTCCAAGCGGCAATTTGGTGAATATGGGCAATAAAGTAACTTATATTCAATGCAAGCAACGCGTTTTAGGTGCAGATCACTTTACGCAGTTTAATGCAAAATTTGCGGTTGAAGGTTTTTATAAGTTGTATGCACATTATCCGTTTAGCGTAACTGAAAAGGTTTCATTAGGAAATTTAGGAGGTGATTTTGGTGTGCTTGGAAATGAAGCCATTACCAGCACTAATAAAGGAAGAGCTTACGGTGCTGAACTAAGCTATCAGCAAAAATTGTATAAAGGATTTTATGGCATATTTACTTACACCTTTGTACGCAGCGAGTTTCAAGACAATAACAACAAGTATGTAAGTGCCAGTTGGGATTATCGCCATATTATTAATGCCACTGTAGGGAAGAAGTTCAAACACAATTGGGAAGTTGGTGCTAAAGTACGTTATCAAGGCGGCCAACCGTATACGCCGTATGATGAAAAGCGTTCATTGGCTATTCCGGTGTGGAATGTTACCGGACAAGGTTTATTGGACTTTAGCCGTTTAAACACTATGCGTTCTCAAGACTTGTTCAATTTGGATTTCCGTATGGATAAAAAGTGGTTGTTTAAGAAGTGGGCTGTTATTTTCTATGCCGATGTTCAGAATTTGTTAGATACTAAAACAGTTCAACAGTCCTTCCTTTCGGTAGAACGTGATAGTAATGGAGCACCGATGGTTGATCCGGCTAATCCGGGCTATTATTTGAAGAAGGAAATTGTGAACACCAATGGAGTAAGAACACCGAACCTGGGATTGATTATCGAATTATAGGCTGTTTGATGGTAATTATTCAATTGTTTGCTATCGAATCCGAGCTTTAATGGAACGTATAGTCATAAAGTTGCGGCGTTTAATAAAATAAATTCAAAAACATTTTATTTTACTCCTACATTTGCCGCAATAATTCAACCGTGAGTACTTCCGAAACTAAAAGCATTAGCCTATCCACAGCCACCTTCTTGGTAATTGCCAATATGATAGGTACGGCTGTATTTACCAGTATATGCTTTCAAATTGCAGATATACACTCGGGTATGGCATTGATCATGCTTTGGGTAACCGGCGGATTAATTTCCATTTGCGGCGCATTTGTATATGGTGAATTAGCTTCTGCCTTTCCTCGTAGTGGCGGTGAATACAATTTACTTTCAAACATCTATCATCCCGCTATTGGCTTTATTGCTGGTTGGGTTAGTATTACTGTAGGTTTTGCTGCTCCGGTAGCATTGAGCGCCATGACCTTAGGCATTTACCTGCAAGATCTATTTCCAAGTATTGATGCCTTGCGTGTCTCGATTGCTGTGATCATATTAATTACTGTAATACACTCGGTCAGCATCAAGTTTGGCAGTTTATTTCAAGTGTTTTTTACGGTATTTAAGTTGGCTTTAATCGTATTGTTGATTTTGGGCGGCTTATTTTTTGTTCCTGCCAGCGATACTGCTTTTCGTTTTGATGCAAAATTTCTAAGTGATTTTACCAGTGCACCGTTTGCAGTTTCCTTGTTCTATATTTCGTATGCATACAGCGGTTGGAATGCTGCAGCCTATTTTGCCGGTGAAGTAAAAAATGGCAAACGTAACGTACCCAAAGCATTATTCTTCGGAACTTTATTTGTTACCTTAATTTATGTAGGTCTCAATTATATCTTTTTAAGAGCTATTCCTTTTGATCAAATTCCGATGTTTAATCCGGAACTTAAAAAAACATCGATTGATGTAGGTATCGTAGCAGCTAATCATATTTTCGGAAGTGTGGGGGGGAAACTTTTTGGAGCTGCATTAAGCTTGGCGTTAATGGCCTCGGTAAGCTCAATGATATTTGCCGGTCCACGTGTAACCCAAACCATGGGTGAAGATTATGCGTTCTTCCGTTTTGCAACTATAAAAAACAAACAAGGGGCACCCTATGTAGCCACTTTAATTCAAATGCTGATCACCATTTTATTGGTATTGTATCAAAAATTCGATGCCGTATTTGAATACATTGGGTTTACTTTAAACCTGATTACCACATTAACCGTTATAGGAATTTTTGTAATACGCTATAAAAAAGTGGGACCGGCCGACGGTTATAAAACTTGGGGTTATCCAATTACCCCCTTGATTTTTATTGCCTACAGTTTTTATATCATGTATTTCTTGTTGCAAAAGGACTTGGACAAAATCATCCAATTTCAACAAGGCTTAAAACCCTTTTCAGAAAGCATACCGGTAAGTATTGTTGGTTTTTTAACGGTATTATCCGGTTTGGTTTTCTATTATTTCTCACCCAAAAAGGATGCTTTGTTAGCAAAATCAACAGAATCCGTTTAAATTTATCGTTCCAAAAAATTCATTTCAATACACGTTATGTTTACCAAAAAAATCATTTTTAGCTTAAGTTTATTTGCAGGAATTTTATTGATAAGCTGTAATAATCATGCTCAAACGCAGGATTCAACCGTTCAAAAAAAGGATACTGCTTATGTGTTTAAAGATAATGCCTTCAACCAAGCGGCACGTTATATTGCCGGTATGAAGCAATTAAGTACCAATACGTATGCAGGCTGCGAACAAAAGGCAGAATGGATTAACTACAGCCGTCGTGTAGACAGTATTTGGGGCTTATATGATAAAAATCGCTTAAGCATTATGCGCGAATGGTACGGTAAACAATTCGGTGCTACTATTGCCGAAGAGAAAAATATCTATTATCCGTTTAGCGGACCGGATTGGTTAAATATCTATACCCTCTATCCAAATGGTAATAAATATGTTTTATGTGGTTTAGAATTGGTAGGGCGCAATCCGCAACCTCAAGGCTTAAACGATAAGCAATTGGCAGCCGGCTTGGGTGGCTTAATGACCGGGTTAAAAACATTGATTGAACGTGGTTATTTTATTACCAGTTACATGGGTAAGGATTTGTATGCTTCACAATTGAATGGGGTTTTACCGGTGTTGTATTTCTTTTTAGCACGTACCAATTGCAATATTATTGATCAACAATTTATTGGCTTAGATAAAGAAGGCAAAGAACATGTGATTGCTTCTGCCATGAAAGATGCGACCAATGCGGAATACACACGTGGAGTTAAAATTACCTTCCAACATCCGGGCAACAAAAAAATTGCTACCATGTATTATTTTGCTTGTGACTTAGAAGACAAAGGTATTGTTGCGCATCCGGGCTATGTAAACTTCGTAAAAAAGAATATTGCCGATGCCAATACCTTTATCAAAGCGGCCAGTTATTTGATGCATACCCCAACTTTTTCTACTATGCGTAATTTGGTATTGGATCGTTCTAAAACCATTTTAAATGATGATAGTGGTTTACCATTAAAAGCAGTTAATGATGGTAAATGGACTTTA